>JARBTY010000075.1 GCA_029239935.1 Clostridia bacterium
AGGAAGAGGCAGAGGGAAAACGAAAAGAGGCTTTAGGCCAGATGATAGAGGCTTTAAACCGTGTACCATACAAAGGTGCACAAAATCAATATGAAGCCCTGCAGTCTTTTATGTTACTCTGGGAAGTGATGTGTCTTGAGCAGGCGCCCAATCCTTTTGCCTTTTCAGTAGGTAATGCTGACCGTATTTTTGAGCCTTACAGACAACTGGATGATTTATCACGGGAAATGAGCAGTGCGCTTTTCAAACATTTTTTGGTATTCTTTAATGTGGGAGACAGGAGCTGGGCGATTTCTCAAAATATCATTATAGGAGGACGGGCAAAAGGAGGGAAAGACCTTACAAGTCTTACATCTTATGCATTGCTAGATGCCTATTACGCCCTCAACTTACCACAGCCTATTTTATCTGTTAAACTTCATCAAAATACACCAGACAGCTTGTATGAGTCTTTGGGCAGATTTTTCTTTACACCAGGTTCACTGACACCGTCTCTTTTTAATGATGACTCACTTTTTGAAGTCTTATCAAGAGCGGGCATAGATGAAGAGGATCTACAAGATTATGCGATAGCAGGCTGCCAGGAACCGCTGATTATGGGAAAGGATAACGGAAATACAACCAATAGCTGGCTTAATCTAGCTAAAATTCTTGAACTGACGGTTTTGGACGGTTTATCAGGGATTACTGGCAGGCAGATTGGGCTAGGATATGATGCGTTAGGCATGCAAACTAATGAAAAGTCATCTGCTCTTTTTAGTATAAGAGAAGGTTTTTATAAACATCTGGAATTTTTTATAAACAAAATGGTAGCAGCAGCAAATGATGCCTCTAAGGCGATTTCGCTATTACCTGTTCCATTCTTATCAACCTTTATGGGAGGAGTCGAATCAGGAGCAGACGTCAGAGATATCCATGAGCAGGGTACAAAATATAATGGCAGCGGGTGCCTTATCCATGGGCTTTCAGTGGTGGCAGATTCATTCATTGCAATAGATCAGCTGCTTAAAGAGAGACCCGAAGATGCTGAGCGGTTAATAGAGGCACTTAAGACAAATTTTAAAGGAGATGAAGAACTGCATCAATACCTTAGAAAGTGCCCTAAATTTGGAAATAACAGTGAAGCAGTAGATGAGGAGGCTAAAAAGATTGCTGAAAAAGTTAATCAAATGATCTCATCTCAAAAAAATTATCTCGGCAATGGTTTTAGGCCGGATTGGAGTACACCATCTACCCATCTTCTTTATGGCCATTGGGTAGGCGCAACACCAGACGGCAGGAAATCTGGTGAAATGCTGGGTTATGGTATTGATCCGCTTTATGGGGAAGCTCAGTCAGGCATGGGATTTAGAGTGCTTTCCAGTATGAAGCTGCCTTTTGAAGGCATGAGCGGAGGATATGCTTCTCATTTTGGGATAGATCCTCATTATTTTTCTGGTAAAAATTTTGAAGAAAAGGGACTTGCGTTTAAGCGAAATGTGATAACACCGCTTTTCTTTAATAAGCTCAATGAGAATACAGCGCCATTTTATCTTTATGTCAATGTGACAACACCAGAATTACTTATAAAAGTACTTGAAAACCCCAAAAAATATGCGCCTAATGGTGTTTATATTATGCGTATCCATGGCACATTTGTGAATTTCTTGGATTTATCCCCAGAAATTCAGCAAGATATCATCAAAAGGCTTGATTTAAAATCAACAGCACTATAGAAAGGGATTAGAATGGAGAATGACAGGCTGTATTTATCACTAAGAAATAAATTATGTGAAATGATTTATGAAGGGTTGTATAAAGAAGATGAAAATATTCCGCCAGAAAGGGCGCTGGCTGAGGAACTTGGAGTCAGCCGAGTAACGGTTAGAAAAGCTCTGCATTTACTGGAAAAAGATGGTATTATTGAGAGAGTACAAGGAAGTGGTACTCAGATAAGACTGCGTAAGAGCAGCTATCAAGGCACAATGGATTTGATAGCTCTTGTAGCACCGGCGCAAAAACCTTTCTTTGCGGCTTTTATTGACCAATTCCAAAAGAAATCCGATCAAAATGATTCACTGGTTTTATTTATGCAAAATCCAAAAGAAGAAAAGGTTGAGGATAGTTTATTTAAACTGTTTCAAAAAAATATTCGTAATGCGGTGGTATGGCTAGAGGATTTGGAGCTGAATAGTGAAAAGTTAAGAAGACTTCGGGGACTTGGTATGAACATTGTTTTCTTTGACATTGGAGCCTCTTCGCCCTATGCAGACTGTGTTTCTCTTGATAATGAAGATGCAGTACAGACACTATATCGTTTTTTAGGTGAAAAAGGCATGCAGGTAATCACTTATATCGGATGGGACAACTTTAATCTTTCAAGTATAAAAGCAAGGGAATCGTGTTTTAAGGCCTTATGTAGTGAAGATGACAAGATATTTCATGTCGCTTGGAAAGATAAAAAACAACTTTACCAGCAGCTGCAAGCTTATATGACAGCGCTTAAAAAAGAGAGAGAATTACCAGAGGCCATTGTATGTGGTGATGGCGAACTGGGGATTGCACTTAAGAGAGTGTGCTTAGACCATGCGATAGATGCTGTTACTATTGTCTCTATAGACGACTTTGAAGAAGCTGAGCAGCTGGCCTTAAGTGTTTACAGACAGTCCTTTGAAGAACTTGCGGACAAGGTGTATAACTGTCTTTTAAAACAAAACAATGAAAACACTCGGTGGCAGGCGGCTGTTTATCTTGTAAAAGGCACACTGATAAAAAGGGGGAACTAGGATGGAAAGTATCAAAGCAATAGGACTTGATATTGGAACAACTACTATTTGTGGCATGGTATTAGATGCCGTAACAGGGGAAGTTTTAAAAAAGATAACGAGGCAAAATGATGCACTTATAGTAAGTGAAAATCAGTGGGAAAAACTTCAGGCCGTATCGGTTGTTACTATGATAGTTAAAGATATAGTGGAAGAGTTATGTCATGAATACAAAAAAATCGCATGTATAGGCGTAACAGGACAGATGCATGGCATTGTGTATATCAATGATATGGGTGAGGCAGTAAGCCCACTTTTTAGCTGGCAGGACGGCAGAGGGGATTTAGAGTATAAAGAAGGTCTAAGTTATGCAGGATATCTTTCCAAACTAACAGGATATTCTTTGGCTACAGGGTTTGGAGCAGTAACCCATTTTTATAACGATTTAAACCGATTGGTGCCTAAAACGGCAAAACAGTTTTGTACGATTATGGATTATATAGTCATGCAGTTAACCCACACGGTTAACCCTTTAGTTCATAGTTCCAATGCAGCCTCTATTGGGATTTTTGATATGGAGAGTGGTTGTTTTGATAAAAAAGCCATTGAACTGGCTGCTATGGACTGTAGTTTTTTTCCGCAGACTACAAGACAGGCAGAGGTTATAAAGGGGCACAAAGCAGCTATACCTGTGGCCGTTGCCATAGGAGACAACCAAGCAAGCTTTATGGGATCGGTCAAAGATAATACAGATTGTCTATTAGTGAATATAGGGACCTCAAGCCAAATTTCTATGTTTACTGAACATTTCAGCAAGGCGTCGCTATCCTTACTACGTCCTCTTACAGCTGAAGAGTTTATCCTCGTAGGGTCGCCGTTATGTGGAGGAAGGGCCTATGCTCTTCTGGAAGGATTTTTTAGAGCGGTTAGTGGATTGGCTGGGGATGGACCTGCTAAGCCTTTTTATGACATCATGGCGGATTTAGCACAAGACTTCTTAACACTTGAGAATCCTTTAGTGGTAGCCACACAGTTTTCAGGTACCCGCAGTCAGCCAGACTTAAGGGGAAGCATCAGCAACATGGGTACAGACAATTTTACACCTAAGCATTTTACAATTGGGGTCCTTCAAGGCATGGTAAATGAGCTTAAAGAACTTTATGAAACGATGGCATCACTACTGACTCACAAGCCCCAAATGTTGATTGGATCGGGGAATGGCATCAGAATGAATAAGCCTTTGCAGCAGATGATTGCAACAAGCTTTAACATGCCGCTCCATATACCGGTTTGTGAAGAGGAAGCAGCTTATGGCTCTTCACTATTTTCACTTTTTGCCATGGGATTTTTTGAAACCCTAAAGGAGGCTCAAGATCTTATCAAATATAAATGATACGATGATCAAAGAAATGAATAGGTAATCTATGTGAAAAACAGAAAGTGACCAATCCATGGTTATAAGAAAGGGAGAAGGGTATATGGCAACATTATTTAATAAAGAGATATCAAAGCAAGAATTATTAAAAAAGATAGGTCATATGAAGCAAATTGCTGGTATAACCCCCTATGAAATGAGTGAGGGGAGAGCAAAAGGGATTAAAGCTTTTGATGTTTCAAACGGAGGCGGGTTAGACTTTACAGTGCTGGAAAGTAAATGTCTGGATATCCTTAACATGAAGTATAAAGGCATTAATTTAAGTTTTTTATCAAAACCAGGGCTAGTGGCACCGGAGTATTTTAATCCAGCCGAAAGTGAGTTCTTAAGATATTTCCAAGGAGGCATGCTGTATACCTGTGGGCTTTCTAATATAGGTGTTGCTTGTGAGGACGCGGGAGAACCCTATAGTATTCATGGACGCATCTCCCATACACCAGCTGAAAAGGTCAGTGTAATCGCCCAGTGGGACAATGAAGACTATATCATGAAGATATCAGGTGAAATGCGGGAAGCGGCGCACTTTAAAGAAAATCTTGTTTTGAAAAGAGAAATCACAACAAAACTTGGATCAAAAGCTGTACAGATACGAGATCAAGTGATTAATGAAGGACAAGAAGAACAGCCCGTCATGCTTTTATATCATTTTAACTTTGGATATCCTTTGTTGGATGAAAATGCAAAAGTAGTTGTTCCAGAACATAAAATTATTCCTAGAACTGAAATAGCAAAAGAAAATATTGCAGATTTTGAAAAAATAAGTGGTCCGATAAAAGGGTTCGTAGAGCATGTCTTCTATATAGGAAGTGCATCAGATGACCATGATGACACATACGCAGCACTGATTAACGAGGGACTTGGGCTAGGTGTATACGTTAAATACAATGCACGGCAGCTGCCTATCCTTGTAGAGTGGAAGTCAATGGCCTCAGGAGACTATGCACTGGGACTTGAGCCTGGTAATCATCAGTTAGAAGGTAGAGCCGATGAGAGAAAAAAAGGAACCTTAAAGACTTTAGCGCCATTTGACGCAATGACTTTTGAAATTGAGATAGGCGTCTTGGAAGGAAAAGAGGACATTGGGCGTTTTATAGAAAGAAGCATAGCTAAAAAATAGAAAAGTTGTATTAAAGCGGTAAGTTTATAAAGGACTTAGTTCAGGTAGGATGGACTAAGTCCTTTATGATTTTTTAAATTAATTAACAATGTATCTATAAAGTTTTAGTAATTGCATATAAAAAGTGTAAAAATGCACAAAACTAATTTTTAAATCACATTATGCCATGTAATAATGACATGGTTCTATTTCATGGCATCCTAACATGTTGTAATATAAAAACATACAAAGCAACATCGTTTTGAAAAGAGAATTAAAAAATCATAGGAGGGTTATTTATGAAGAGAAGATTTTTAGGATTAGGGTTAGCAGCAGCATTAACACTGACGGCATTTACTGGATGCGCTAAACCAGAGACTAAGCCAACGGAAGGAACTGAAACAGCAAAACAGGCGGAAGATAATAAAGCTATCGATACTAACAAAGCCGCAGATGAAGTAACGCTTACTTATGCTGTTTGGGATGCCAATCAAGGGAGAGGGATTAGAACAATCGCTGATGAATTTGAAGCGGCTAATCCAGGGATTAAAATTAATATTGAGGTAACAGGATGGTCGGATTATTGGACAGCACTTGAAGCGGGAGCAACAGGCGGAGAATTACCAGACGTATTTTGGATGCATTCTAACGAAATTTATAGATATGCCTCTAATGATATGTTATTGAATTTAAATGAAAAAATCAAATCAAGCAGTCAAGTAGATCTGTCTAATTTTCCATTAGGATTGGGTGCTATCTATAACTTTAATGGCAGTCAATATGCGATTCCAAAAGATTATGATACAATTGGCCTTTGGTATAATAAGACAATGTTTGATGAAGCAGGGGTTTCATACCCAGATAACACATGGACATGGGATGATTTATACAATGCAGCGAAAAAATTAACAAAAGCTGATGGCTCACAATATGGTATACTTGCGCCCCTACATAATCAAGAAGGCTACTATAACTTTGTGTACCAAAATGGCGGAACAATCATTACAGATGATAAAAAATCAGGTTATGATGATCCTAAGACAATTGAAGCGATGACGTATTACGTGAATTTTGTAAAAGAAGGCCTTTCACCACAGGAATATGGTGATGCAGAACGTGCGACAGATATACAGAGTGGACTTTGTGCTATGGGATTCTTTGGATCATGGAATCTATCAGGTTTCACTGAAAATGAATATATGGCCAAAAATTTTGGGGTAGCTGTTTTACCCGCTTCAAATAGTGGAGGAAAAGCTTCTATCTTCAATGGTCTCGGGAATGCAATTGCGCATAATACAAAGCATCCAGAAGAGGCATGGAAATGGGTTGAATATTTGAGTTCTAAAGAAGGCCAAATGAGACAAGCAGAACTAGGAATAGCTATTTCAGCTTATAATGGCACAGCAGAGGCTTGGGTTGCTTCTAACACTACCTATGATATCCAAGTATTTCTAGAAATGGTAGATTACGCACAAATCAGACCTTATTCTAATACAACAGCTGTTTGGGAAGATAAAGCTTATGAAGTATTAAAAGGAGCTTTTACAGGTGAGAAAACAGTTGAGCAAGCTTGTAAAGAAGCAGCAGCGATTATGAATGAGAGTCTTAAAGAAGAGAAATAAAATTTACTGGATGAACTGAGAGTTGCGGTGGCCATTTGAGGCTGCCGCAATTATTTAACGAGTTTATAGTATGCCGTTTGGTATAAGATTAAATGAAAGGCATTAGAGGAAGGAGATGATAGATGTGGCAAAATCAACTAATATAAAAGTGAAATCATCAAAAAAGCAAATAAATGAATGGTGTTGGGGATGGTTTTTAATTGCACCAACGGTTATCGGGCTTTTCATTCTTAATATCATCCCAATTTTTCAAACCTTATATCTGAGCTTTTTTAAAAGTGGTGATTTTGGAAAAGGTAATATATTTATAGGCTTAGATAATTATAAAAAGATGCTAAGTGATCTACAAGTATGGTATGCAGTAGGAAATACTTTAAAATACACAGTGATTGTTGTACCGCTTACTATCATTATTTCAATGATTATTGCGGCTTTACTAAATGATAAAGTGAGAGGTAAGTCACTTTATCGCACAATCTATTTTATTCCTATGGTAGCTGCACCAGCTGCGATAACAATGGTATGGAAATGGTTATATAACAATCAATTTGGATTGTTGAATGTTTTTTTTGAAAAGCTTGGAGGATCACCTATAAACTGGATAGATGATCCTAAAGTAGCTATTATTTCAGTAGCCGTTATTGGTATATGGAGTACAGTTGGGTATAACATGGTATTACTATTAGCTGGCTTACAGGAGATTCCAAGGGACTACTATGAAGCATCAAATGTTGATGGAGCAAGCCCAATCGTACAGTTTTTTAAAATAACACTGCCGCTGATTTCACCAACATTATTTTTTGTTATGGTAACAACAATTATTCAATCGATGCAAGTATTCGATGTCATTTATATGATGATCAATGTGACTAGTCCAGCCTATGACAAGACAGTTTCTTTAGTTTATCTATTCTATAATAATTCATTTAAGTATTCCAACAAAGGATACGGCTCTGCCATTGTCATGTTGTTACTTGCAATTATCATTATTATTACAGTGATTCAAATGAAAATACAGAAGAAATGGGTTAATTATATGTAGGAGGAGTGTCAATGAAAGCTGAAAAAGGGTTAATTAAAATAGGAATTCATGCAGTATTAATAATGGGTGCAGTGATCATGATTTTGCCATTTGTTTGGATGGTGCTTACTTCCTTTAAATCAGTTGCAGAATCTACATCCATGAATCCATTTATCATTTTTCCTAAAAAATGGCATATTGAAAACTTTATAGAAGTTATCAAACAAAATGATTTTTTTAGACTGTATTTTAATACATTTGCAATGATGCTTTTTAGAGTGATCTCTTCTGTAGTATTTAGTGCGATGGCTGCTTACGCGTTTGCAAGACTCAAATTTCCAGGAAGAGATTTTTTCTTTGGCCTAGTATTATTTCAAATGATGATTCCCACACAAATCTTTATTATTCCACAATATTTGATGGTTGATAGGTTAGGTATGCGCAATACAATATTTGCATTAGTATTTCCAGGGTTAGTTAGTGCATTTGGAACCTTTTTGTTAAGACAATTCTTTATGGGACTCCCAAAAGAACTCGAGGAAGCAGCTACACTGGATGGGTGCAATATTGGGCAGACCTTTATAAAGGTCATGCTTCCGTTAACGAAATCTGGACTTATAGCACTTGGTATATTTACAGCATTATTTGCATTTAAAGATTTAATGTGGCCTATGATTGTTAATACAAATTCAAATGCGGCTACATTATCATCGGCTTTAGCTAAGATACAAAGTGCTTATTCTGTTAATTACCCACAGCTTATGGCAGCTTCTGTACTTGCAATATGGCCAATGCTATTGGTGTATATCATGTTTCAAAAACAATTTATAGAAGGAATTGCTACATCAGGTGGAAAATTGTAATCAAACACGCAGGAGGATATTATGGCAATTATTTTTCATGCAGCTTCAAAGGAGATTCATATTTATAATGATGAGATAAGTTATATTATTAAAATTTTGGATAATCATCAATTAGGAAATTTATACTTTGGAAAAAGAATTCATGATAAAGACTCCTTTTCTTACTTATTACAAGGAGAATTAAGATCACTGGCAGCCTATGTATTTGAAGGAGACTATAAGCTTTCACTTCAACATACAAAACAAGAGTATCCTTCTTATGGGACAACAGATTTTAGATACCCTGCTTTTGAAATTAAAGGAGAAAATGGCAGCAAAATTACGCAATTTGAATATCAATCTCATAAAATTTTTCAAGGAAAAAAGAAATTACAGGGGCTGCCAGCAACTTATGTAGAAGATGATCAAGAGGCGGAAACGCTGGAAATGACTTTATATGATAAAGTCATTGGTACAGAATTAATACTGAGTTATACGATTTATAAAGACTTGCCTGTCATGACAAGAAATACTCGATTTATTCATAAAAGCAAACAGACAATTGTATTAAACAGAGCGATGAGTACGAGCATAGACTTGCCAGATAGTGATTTTGAGATGATTCATCTTGCTGGAGCTTGGAGTAGAGAACGCCATGTAAAAGTCAGAAAACTTGAACAAGGCATTCAAGGTATCTATAGTATGAGAGGTATAAGTAGTGCAGAACACAATCCATTTATTGCATTGAAACGACCTCATACCAATGAAGTTTATGGAGAGGCTTACGGGTTTAGTTTAGTATACAGCGGCAATCATTTAGAGCAAGTAGAGGTAGATACGCATGATATGACAAGAGTGATTATGGGCATCCATCCAGATACATTTGAATGGCCGCTTAGAGAGGGAGAGCAGTTTCAAACACCAGAAGCAGTTATGGTTTATTCAGATAGCGGCCTTAATAAAATGAGTCAAACCTATCACAGACTGTATCGTACGAGATTAGCCCGTGGTCAGTGGAGAGATAAGGTAAGACCTGTTCTTATTAATAACTGGGAAGCTACAGATATGACATTTACAGAAGAAAAGATTTTAAACATTGCAAAAACTGGGAAAGATTTAGGTATGGAATTATTTGTATTAGATGATGGGTGGTTCGGTAGCAGGGAAAATGATAAAACAGGTTTAGGAGATTGGTATGTTACTAATTTCAATAAGTTACCTGAAGGAATTATAGGACTAGCTGATAAAATAGAAGCTATGGGTATGAAGTTTGGACTTTGGTTTGAACCAGAGATGGTTAATAAAGATAGTGATTTATATAGAGCACATCCAGACTGGATTTTAAGTACACCGGATAGAAGTGCTTCACCCTCTAGAAATCAACATGTGTTGGATTTCTCAAGAAAAGAGGTAGTAGATTATATCTATGAACTTATGGGGAAAATCTTAAGTGAAGCAAAGATATCCTATATCAAATGGGATATGAATCGTTATATTACAGAATGTTATTCTGTATCAAAGGATGCAAATGAGCAAGGGAAAGTATTTCATGAATATATTTTAGGTGTTTATGATTTATATGAACGGCTAACTTCAAGGTTTCCTCATATTTTATTTGAATCTTGTTCAAGCGGAGGAGCAAGATTTGATCCAGGGATACTATACTATGCACCGCAGACCTGGACCAGTGATGACACCGATGCGATAGAGAGACTAAAGATTCAATACGGCACATCCTATGTCTATCCAATCAGCAGCATGGGAGCTCACGTATCAGCGGTTCCTAACCAGCAGACGGGGAGAATCACACCCATTGAGACAAGAGGAAATGTTGCTTGTTTTGGGGCATTTGGCTACGAGCTTGATTTAAATCTTTTGTCTGATAAAGAGAAAGAAAAGGTGAAACAACAAGTCGCGTATTATAAAGCCCATAGAGAGCTCATTAGTAAAGGAACTTTTTATCGTATTTCAAGTCCATTTGAAGAAAATAATACTGCGTGGAGTGTTGTTTCAGAAGATAAGAGAGAGGCTATCATAGGCTATTACAAGGTTTTAAATAGTGCAAATGAAGGGTGGAAGCGTCTTAAACTGATCGGTTTAGATGACAAGAAAAAGTATATACTCAATAATGATTACAGCAGAATGTATTATGGAGATGAATTAATGAATGTGGGCATTGTAATAGATAAAAAAGCATTAAGTACATATGGTGCAGATTTTTCATCCATACTCTATTACTTAACTGAAATCATACAGTAGGACATAAAAGTCAGCTATTGCAGGGCGGCTACATGTAAAGAGTGATACTTTAATATGAGAAAGGACGGGAGGAAATATCTCCCGTCCTTTCTCATATTAAAAAAGGTACTTGATTATTCGCCTTTGTGCTGAGCGTGGACAACATATTCATGCTGCATACGATAAGCTTTAGGACTAATGCCATAAAAATTTTTAAATACTTTAGAAAAAGTAAGAGGGTCATCATAGCCAACTTGTGAAGCAATCGTACTTACTGGGAGGTTAGTAGTTTTTAATAAACCTGAAGCCTTATCCAATCGATAATTCACCAAATACTCCTGAGGCGACATATTCATGCCTTTTTTAAAGATATTGGCTAAATAACTGCGGTTAATACCAATATAATTTGCGATATCATTTATTTTAATATTTTTTTCATAATGATGATCAATAAATTCTAAAGCATGTTCTACATAAACCTGATAAGGGTAATCATACACTTCTTTTGGCTTAGCAACAGCATCATGCTTTTCATGGATTAAGGCAGAAAGGAACATAAAAAGAAACCCCTCCCGCTTTAAATCATTGGCATAAGTTAACTGACTGGCACTTAACATGCCATTAATATAGTCTACCAAGAGGTCTTCACATTCAAAAGAACCTATGCGGTTTTCTTTACTAAAAGAAGCATAGTTAAGACAGGTATCTGCTTTGATACCTTCAAAGCCTATCCAGATATAAGTCCATGGATCGTTTTGATCAGCTTCATAATAGGTTGTTTCATTGGGATAAATAATAAAAGCATCATGTTTTCCTAAATGATAGGTAGTACCGTCTACAGTATAAGTCCCCTTGCCTTCTAATATATAGTGGAGCAAGTACTCTGTACGTTGAATTGGGCCGTAGGAATGACAAGGATCACATTCTTCCATGCCACAATAGCTTAAATAAAGATCAACAGATTGTTTCTTTAAATATTCGAGACATTTATATCTTGCTGAATTAGTATATTTTGGTTTCATACTTTTCCCCATTCTAAAATCGTTAATACAAGATATTTTTGGTTGTAGCAGGAAGAAATCTAATTTGTTTTATTATAACATTATATAAAATTAAATTCAAATAGACGTAAATTTACTAATAGTTCAATCTACAGGATAAGAGTCTCCTAGAAATAGGAGGTCTTATCCTGTAGAAAATACTTTAACTGAGAAGAAAAACATCAATTAATAGTTTAAAATGCACGATTTTGTTAGTCAACCATATTATATAGTAGTGGTTACATTATAAAAAGAGGTGAAATAAATGAGTATAAAAGAATATTATGACTACTATGATGATGATTGTTGTGATGAGTGCTGCGATTCAATATGTTGTGATTGTCCACCTGGACCACGAGGTCCCAAAGGACCGACAGGAGCAACCGGACCGACAGGAGCAACCGGACCGACAGGAGCAACCGGACCGACAGGAGCAACCGGACCGACAGGAGCAACCGGACCGACA
>JARBTY010000006.1 GCA_029239935.1 Clostridia bacterium
GCTATAAAGTACCTATAAGAATAGGTGTTAATTCTGGTTCTTTTGAAAAAAGTATTTTGAATGAATATGGGGGCGTAAATGCTCTTGCTATGCTAGAAAGTGCTAAAAGACATATACAAATTCTTGAAGAGCTAGAATTCTATGATATTGTCATATCTCTCAAAGCCTCACAAGTTCCTTTAGCGATAGATGCCTATCATACTTTTGCATGCAATTACAATTATCCATTGCATGTGGGTATTACAGAAGCTGGAACCTTTTATAAGGGGACTGTTAAATCAGCCGTTGGACTTGGAGCCATATTATCTCAAGGAATTGGAGATACCCTAAGGGTTTCGCTGTCAGATGACCCTGTCAAAGAAATCGAATGTGCAAAATATGTACTACAATCCATGCAGCTTAGAAAATTTGGAGTTGAGATTATATCATGCCCTACATGTGGCAGAACAGAGGTTGATTTGATTGAGCTTGCAAAACGGGTGGAAAACGCAACAAAATCTATCAAAAAAGATATTAAGATTGCTGTAATGGGCTGTATTGTCAATGGCCCAGGGGAGGCAAAAGAAGCGGACATAGGTGTTGCCGGCGGCAAAAATGAAGGACTTATTTTTAAAAAAGGGCAAATTATAAAGAAGGTAAAGGAATCAGAGCTTTTTGAAACCCTGATGAAAGAAATAGAAAATATGTAATAGGGGAGACGGTACGATGCATTCAAAAGAGGAAAAAAAGTGTTTTTCTCATGTTTTTTCGAAACTAAACCTTAACCCTGATTTAGAAAAATATTTTGGAGACTTTACAGTTGAAAATATATTTATCAATCAATATGCTAAAGAAATAGAGATTTATTTGCAAGATTTTACTTTGGGCGATGAAAGTCTTATTAAAGACTTAGAAAAAGAAATTAAAAATAATTTACAGGGCATTCATAAGGTAAGTATCCACTGTATGAAAAAAATAGGTGAGAGCCTATCCGACGAAGAAAAAATAGAAAAGTTGAAAAAAGTGTGGCAGGAAGTATTAAAAAAATTAGGACATAAGACCCCTTTTTTAGAGGCAGTATTACTATATGCAAAATGGCACTTAAAAGAAGGGCGTATGAATTTACAAGTGCCTCATTCCTATAAGGCTTATTTACAACGTATGAATTGTAAAGAAATATTAGAAGGCATTTTATATGATCATATAGGAAATATAGGGGTTTGTTTTGAGTACTGTGATGAAATAAAAGGTATTATTCCAAAAATCAACGAAGATGTTCATAAAATCACGGAGGCAAATATTGCTCAAATTACAACAAATTATGAACGCAATCAAGAAATAAAACAAGAGGATACAGCGGCAGAACCCACGGATGTTATACTAGGGAAAACTGTCACGGGGGATATAACTTCTCTTTCACAACTCCCTGAGAATGATGAAATCATTTGTGTAAAAGCAACGATTTTAAATATAGATATAAGAGAACTTAAAAATGAAAATGTTTTAGTCTCACTTGATATAACGGATTATACCTACTCTATTACTACCAAATTCTTTATAAAAAAAGATAAGTGGGAAGTGGTTAAGGGACATATAAAAAAGGGGGCATCTCTTAAAATCAGAGGACTTCTTGAATATGATTCTTTTATCCAAGAAAGGATTATTAAGGCAAAAGATATTATTAAAATAGATGCCATAAAGACCATCAGACTTGATAAAAGTATTGAAAAACGTGTTGAATTACATGCTCATACACAGATGAGTAAGATGGATGCCACAGTTAATGTAGCGCAGCTTATTGAAAGGGCCGCCAAATGGGGGCACAAAGCCATAGCTATAACGGATCATGGGGTGGTACAAGCTTTTCCGGATGCAGCTACTGCAGGTAAAAAAAATAATATTAAAGTTATTTACGGCATAGAGGCCTATATTGTTGATGACTTAGGAGCTGTTGTACAAAATTCCAAGAACCAAAGCCTTAAGGACACTTATGTGGTATTTGATATTGAAACGACAGGTTTTACACCAGGTAAGGATCGCATAACAGAAATTGGGGCCGTTAAAATAGAAAACGGAGAAATAATAGCCCGCTATGCAACATTTGTTAATCCAGAGATAGGTATTCCTTATCATATTACGGAGTTAACAGGTATTACAGATGAGATGGTTAAGCATGCACCTAAAATAGATGCAGTCATTCCAGAGTTTTTAGAGTTTGCAGGAGAGAGTATTCTTGTTGCGCATAATGCCTCATTTGATATAGGGTTTATTAATTATTTTGCCAGCAACATGAATCAATCAGTATCACACACTGTTGTGGATACCCTTGGACTATCCAGGCTGCTTCTGCCACAACTTTCAAAGCACAAGTTAAATATTGTAGCAGAGCATTTAGAGATTGAACTTGAAAATCATCACAGAGCTGTTGATGATGCAACAGCGACAGCTAAAATTTTCATCAAATTTATAGAAAAGCTTGAAAGTCGAGAGATCAATACTTTAGATGAAGTGAATAGGTATGCTTCAAAAGAAATTGACATCAAGAAGTTAAAAACCTATCATGCTATTATTTTAGTTAAAACGCAGGAAGGGTTAGTCAATCTCTACAACTTAGTGACTAAATCTCATATTGAATACTTTTTTAAAAAGCCTCTTATTCCCAAAAGTGTGTACAAGCAGTACAGTGAAGGACTTATTATTGGTTCGGCTTGTGAAGCAGGAGAGTTGTTTAAAGCGGTATTAGATAATCGGCCTAAGGAACAAATAGAGAGTATTATAGATTTTTATGACTATTTAGAGATTCAGCCTCTAGGAAATAATCAATTTTTATTAGACAAGGGTAAAGTGGAATCTCTAGAGCAGCTTAAAAACATTAATAGAAAAATAGTAGAGTTAGGAAAAGTACATCATAAAAGAGTAGTTGCCACAGGTGATATTCATTTTCTTGATCCAGAGGATGAAGTATATAGGCGTATTATTATGACAGGGCAAGGTTTTAATGATGCAGGGAATCAGCCCCCGCTCTATTTTCATACGACAGATGAATTTCTAAGAGAATTTGAATATTTAGGCAAAGAAACAGCTTATGAGGTCGTGATAGAAAGTCCTAATGCAATAGCGGATAGTATAGGACATATCAAGCCTATTCCAGATGAGACATTTCCCCCTAAAATAGAGGGAGCAGATGAGGAATTGGTTCAAATTACAACCAGTAAAGCTACTGAAATATATGGCGAGCCTCTACCGGCACCTGTCAAAGACAGGTTAGACAGGGAACTTAATTCCATTATTAAAAATGGCTTTGCGGTATTGTACATCATAGCCCAAAAATTAGTTTGGAAATCACTTGAAGATGGCTATTTGGTAGGCTCAAGGGGTTCGGTAGGATCTTCATTTGTAGCAACAATGGCAACTATTACAGAAGTTAACCCACTGCCACCGCATTATATATGTAAGCACTGTAAATATTCGGATTTTGACTCAGAAGAAGTGAAAAAGTTCGCCGGAGGATCAGGGTGTGATATGCCCGATAAAACATGTCCTATATGCGGTCAAAACCTGATTAAAGAAGGTCATGATATTCCTTTTGAAACCTTCCTAGGATTTGACGGAGATAAAGAGCCTGATATCGACTTGAATTTTTCAGGCGAATACCAAGCAAGGGCTCATGCTTATACAGAAGAGTTATTTGGATCATCTCATGTATTTAAGGCGGGGACAATTGGTACACTGGCAGAAAAAACTGCTTATGGATTTGTTCAAAAATATTTGGAAGAAAAAAATATAAAGGTACCCAAGGCAGAAATGGGTCGGCTCATTGGTGGATGTACAGGGATTAAACGTACGACTGGACAACATCCGGGAGGACTTATGGTTGTGCCAAGAGATAATAATATTCATAACTTTTGCCCAGTGCAAAGACCTGCAAATGATATGAAATCCACAGTAACAACAACCCATTTTGACTACCACTCTATTAGCGGAAGGCTATTAAAATTAGATATATTAGGTCATGATGATCCAACAATTATACGAATGCTTGAAGATTTAACACAGCTCAATGCGACAACCATTCCGTTAGATGACCAGAAGGTTATGTCTTTGTTTACAGGCACAGAGGCACTAGGTATTGCAAAAGAACAGATTAATAGCGAAGTAGGTTCCCTGGGAATTCCAGAGTTTGGGACTAAGTTTGTAAGACAGATGTTAGTAGATACTAAGCCAAAGACATTCTCTGAGCTTATCAGGATATCGGGACTTTCTCATGGAACGGATGTATGGCTCAATAATGCTCAGGAATTGGTCAGACAAAGAACAGCCAACCTCTCCCAGGTTATATCCACACGAGATGATATCATGGTTTATCTTATTATTGAAGGGGTAGAAAAGAAAAATGCTTTCAAAATCATGGAATGTGTTAGGAAAGGTAAGGGTTTAACAGAAGAACAAGAGCAAGAGATGAAGAGCGCTGGTGTTAAAGAATGGTATATTGAATCTTGTAAAAAGATTAAATATATGTTTCCCAAAGCTCACGCAGCAGCCTATGTTATGATGGCTTTTAGAATTGCCTATTTTAAAGTTTATTATCCTGAAGCCTTTTATGCTGCTTATTTTTCCATACGTGCAAAAGGTAATTTTGACTATGAAATCATGGGGTTAGGACCAGAGGTTTGCGTCAGGGCTATCAAAGACTTAGAACAAAGGCAGGTTTTATCTACAAAGGAAAAGGACACACTCACAGTGTTAGAACTTGTCAGAGAAATGTATGCAAGAGGTATCAAATTTAATAAGATTGATTTATATCAATCGGATGCAGAAAGATTTATCATTCAAGAAGATGGGATTTTGCCGCCGTTCAATTCATTACAAGGATTAGGAGATACTGCTGCAAAAAATATTTTAGAAAAAAGGAAATACGGGGAATTTTTATCCGTTGAGCAATTTAGAAATGAGACTAAAGTAAGTACAACGATTATCGAGCTTATGAAAAAATATGACATCTTAAAAGGAATACCTGACACAAGTCAGTTGACTTTGTTCTAGTCTGGGGTTGATTTTTGAATCTAAAAGGAGTATAATTAATAATTATAAATTTAGAACTTGAAGAAAGAGTGGGTATACACCCACTCTTTCTATATTGCGAGCGTGTATATATAATAAAGTTTATGTCAAACTATATTATATGAAAGGATGAGGATATGAATAAGAAGCAAATTATTGATAGTGTAACCTGTTATTTAGAACCTATTTTAGATGAAAATCAGTATGAGTTGGTGGATGTAGAATTTGTAAAAGAAGGACCTTCCTTTTATTTGAGGATATATATTGATAAGGAAGGTGGCATTACTATTGAGGACTGCCGGAAGACAAGCCGGGCGATAGAAGAAGTTCTAGATGAAAAAGATCCCATAGAAACCCCTTATATTTTAGAGGTGAGCTCTCCAGGACTGGATAGAATCTTGAAGAAAGATAAAGATTTTGAAAAATTTAAAGGTGCCATGGTAGATGTTAAACTTTATGAGGCTATAGATAAGAGAAAGCAATTTACAGCCAAACTGCTTGAGAAAACGTCAGAACACCTGTTAATAGAAGATGAGGGTGATAAAATAGAAATTCAAATGAAAAATGTAGCCGTTGTAAGGCTAGCTATTATGTTTTAGGAGAGCGTTCACCTTAAGTAAAATGATTTATTTAAGTGGATATAATTTTAGAGGAGGATTCACATGAATCAAGAGTTCATTACTGCAATTGACCAAATTGCAAAATCAAAAGGGATAAATAGAGATAAACTCATTGAGGCTATTAAGCAATCAATAGAAGTCGCATGTAAAAAGCATTTTGGCATTGGGGCTGGGGTCAAACAAAATATTAAAATCAATATTGATGATAAAACAGGTGATGTTAAGGTTTTTGCTTCTAAAAAGGTTGTAGAAGATGAAGAAGTAACTAATGCAGTACTAGAAATAGCACTGACAGAAGCACAGTTGATTAATCCTCTTATTAAGGTGGAGGATATTGTTGATGTAGAGATTACCCCTAAAAACTTTGGACGTATTGCTGCTCAAAATGCTAAACAGGTTGTTATACAAAAGATTAAGGAAGCAGAGCGTCAGATGGTATATGATGAATACAGTGTCAGATTAAATGATATTGTCAAAGGAAAAGTATTAAGAAAAGAAAAAAATGGGTATATCGTAGAATTGGATTTTACGGAAGCTTCCTTACCACTTACAGAAGCCATACCTACTGAAGATTTTGACGGACAGATGGAGCAAGGAAATGGCATAAGCGGGTACAAAGCTTTTTATTTGCTTAATGTAAAAGATTTTAATAAAAATGAAGGAAAAGCAGATACTAAGAATAAAAATGCTGGCGCACAAGTCATTGTTTCAAGAACACACCCAGAGCTTGTTAAAAGATTATTTGAACAAGAGGTAGTAGAAATAAAAGAAGGAACAGTGGTTATTAAAAGTATAGCCAGAGAAGCTGGCTCACGCACCAAAATAGCTGTTCATTCAAATGATCCATTAGTAGATCCCGTTGGAGCATGTGTGGGAGAAAAAGGCAAAAGGATTAATAACATCGTTCAAGAACTTAATGGTGAAAAAATAGATGTTGTACGTTGGTGTGAAGATGCTAAGGAATTTATAAAAGAGGCCCTTAGTCCTGCAAAAGTATTGGAAGTAGAGCTTGTAGAAAATGGTGGAGAAAGAAATGCAAAAGTTCTAGTCCCAGTCAATATCCTTACACTTGCTATAGGAAAAGGCGGACAGAATGTAAGGCTTGCAGCTAAACTGACAGGATGGAAAATAGACATTAAGAGTATCCAGACAGACGAAGAAGAGGAGTGATGGTATGAAACCAAGAAAGATTCCTTTGCGTAAATGTACTGGATGTAATGAAATGAAAAATAAGAAAGAAATGATAAGGATTGTAAGAAGTAATGAGGGCCAATTTTCATTAGACTTTCACGGCAAGAAACCTGGCAGAGGTGCTTATGTTTGTAAAAATATTGAATGCCTCAATTTAGCGGAGAAAAACAAGGGATTAGAAAGGTCATTTAAGACAGTTGTAGATAAAGAAATATATAGCGAACTAAGAAAAGAGTTTAAGACCTATGATGGAGAATAGAATTTATCAGATGATAGCCCTTTGTCAAAAAGCAAGAAAGCTTGTAGCAGGTGAATTTGCAGCTAAACAATCGGTTTTGCAAAAAATAGCTTTATTGGTAATTGTAGCAGAAGATGCTTCAGATAATACAAAAAAATTATTTAAAGACAAATGTTCTTATAGGAATATTCCTTGTGTAGAGTGGGGAACTAAAGAACAGCTTGGAAAAATTTTAGGAAAAGAAATGAGAGCGGTGATAAGTATAACAGATGGGAATTTTGCAGCTAAAATAAATGAAATGTTAAGCAGTATCCAATAAATACTTGGAGGTGGATTTATGTCTAAAGTAAGAGTATATGAAGTAGCCAAGCAATTAGATATAAGTAGTAAAAATATAATGGATAAATTAAAGGAATATGGTGTTGAAGTACATAGCCATATGAGTACTTTAGAAGATAACGAAGTAGCATTAATCATGAATTATTACAAACAAGTCAATCAAAAGACAGAAAGTAAGCCGAAAGAAGTAACATCACAAAGTAATGCAAACAAAGCAATAGAAAAAAATCCTAATAAAGGGCATGGTGACATCATAGAAACGAAAAATAACACTCCTCAACCCATCATAAAACAAGTAACTCCAATAGAGCCAGAAGTGCAAGAAATCAAAATCATTCAAGTACCCACAGCTATCGCTATCAAAGACTTAGCACAAAAGCTAGAAGTCACTTCAACAGAAATTATTAAACGTTTGATGAAAAAAGGCAGAATTGTTTCAATTAATCAAGAGATAGATTTTGATTTAGCGGTAAAGGTTGCAGAAGAGTTCGACGTTTTAGTAGAAGCGGAAGAAGAAAGAGATTTAATGGAAGAAGTATTTGGTGAAGTGCAGGATGATGAAGAACAATTGGTTGAAAAACCGCCTGTGGTAGTTGTTATGGGACATGTAGACCATGGTAAAACTTCTTTACTGGATGCTATACGTTCAACAAGTGTAACAGCTAAAGAGGCTGGTGGTATCACCCAACATATCGGGGCATCATCTATTAGTTTAAATGGTAAAAAAATAACTTTTCTAGATACTCCTGGACATGAAGCTTTTACAGCAATGCGTATGAGAGGTGCACAAGTTACAGACATTGCCATTCTTGTAGTAGCGGCAGATGACGGGGTTATGCCTCAAACAATCGAAGCAATCAATCATGCCAAAGCAGCTAATGTACAAATTATCGTTGCCATGAATAAAATGGACAAACAAGGGGCAAACCCAGATAGAGTCAAACAAGAACTAGCCGATCAAGGACTTCTTGTAGAGGATTGGGGAGGAGACATCATATGTGTACCTGTATCAGCTATTAAAAGAGAAGGACTTGATACCCTATTAGAAATGGTATTGTTGGTGGCAGAAATGTCAGACCTTAAGGCAAATCCTAACAGAAAAGCAAGAGGAACGATTATAGAAGCACAGCTGGATAAAGGCAGAGGTCCAGTCGCTACAGTCCTTATACAAAGCGGTACACTAAAAATTGGAGATCCTATTGTTGCAGGAGCAGCTTATGGCAGGGTCAGGGCAATGGTAGATGATAAAGGAAGATCCGTGAAAAAGGCTGGTCCGTCTATGCCGGTAGAAATACTTGGGTTATCTGAAGTGCCAACTGCAGGAGATATGTTCTATGTATCAAATAGTGACAAACAGGCAAGACAAGTTGCTGAAAGAATTAAAGCGCAAGGAAGAGTGCATCTTATAGGACAAACACCACAGAAGGTTTCATTAGATGATTTGTTTACTCAAATTCAAGAAGGCAAAATGAAGGAATTAAATATTGTTATTAAGGCAGATGTTCAAGGATCTGTTGAAGCTGTTCGTCAAAGTCTTGAGCGCTTAAGTAATGATGAAGTTAGAATCAGAACACTTCATGGAGGGGTAGGAACCATCACGGAGTCAGATGTGATGTTAGCCTCTGCATCCGGAGCTATTATCATTGGATTTAACGTAAGACCTGAAGCGGCTACAAAAGCTATTGCAGATGCAGAGCAAGTAGATATTAGATTGTATCGCGTCATCTATAATGCGATAGAAGATATTAAAGCGGCTATGAAAGGTATGTTGGATCCAGAATATGTTGAAAAAGTCATTGGTCATGCAATGATTAGGCAAACTTTCAAAGTATCTGGTGTAGGAACAGTAGGTGGAGCCTACGTAACGGATGGAAAGATTGTCAGAAATTCAGGCGTACGTATCATACGTGACGGTATTGTTGTATATGAAGGGCATCTTACTTCACTTAAAAGGTTTAAAGACGATGCTAAAGAAGTCAATACAAATTATGAATGTGGTGTAATGTTTGAAAGATTTAATGATTTAAAAGAAAATGATATTGTAGAAGCCTTTGTTATGCAAGAGATTCCTAGATAACGAAGAGACACCTTTGAAAAGAGAGGGATAAAATATGTCAGCTCAAAGAATGACTAGAATTAATGAAGAAATTAAAAAAGAATTAGCGCAGCTTGTGAGTTATGAAATAAAAGACCCAAGAGTAAGTGATGCAATTGTTAGTATTGTTGCAGTAGAGACAACTAATGATCTTAAAACTTCAAAAGTATATATCAGTGTCTTACAGGGCAACAAAAAAGAAGATGTGATAAATGGACTTAATGCAGCTCATGGATTTCTTAGAAAAGAAGTTGCCAGAAGAATTAACCTCAGAAATACACCGGAGTTCATCTTTAAACTAGATGAATCGATAGAATATGGTATGCATATGTCAAAAATGATACAAGATGTGATGAAAGCCAGTGATAAAACATGATTAAAGAGATAATAGATGTAGTCAAGCAATCTAAGCATATCGTGTTGGCAGCTCATGTAAGTCCGGATGGCGATGCAATGGGTTCGCTAGCCGGTATGGCTAATATATGCAGTTTTTTAGAAATTCCTTATACAGTACTTGTAGAACAAGTACCTAAGGAATATGCTTTTGTCACATCGAACATCTGTATTGCAGATAAGCTGGAAGAAATCTACGATACTTTTATTTGTTTAGACTGCGGAGATGTATTCAGGCTTGGAAAATACAAGGATTATTTTGAAAGAGCAAAAACTACGATTAATATAGATCATCATGAGACGAATAATGGGTTTGCAACGTATAATTATGTTAAAAAAGATGCATCTTCTACATGTGAATTGATATTTGACATCATTGAGGCAGCGCAAATACCTCTTACACAAAGTATTGCTCAGGCTATTTATACGGGTCTGGTGACGGATACGGGAGGGTTTATGCACTCTTGTACTAAGCCAAGTACGCATATTGCTGTATCTAAACTGCTAGCAATACCCTTTGACTTTAGCGCCATTTATTATAAGCTTATCCATCAAAAAACAGAGAAGGCCATAAGCCTTCAGAGCAGAGCGGTAAACCATATGACTAAACTTTGTGATGGAAAAGTCTTTTTGTCCTATATTACAGAAAATGATTTAGAAACCTATCATGCATCTAGAGAAGATGCCTCCAGTATAGTCACTTATATCAAAAATATAATGGGATGTGAAGTAGCGGTATTTATCTATCCAAGCCAAGAACCTGGAGCCTATAAAATAAGCTTAAGGAGCAATGCGCCTTATAATGTAGCAGAGTTTGCGGCGTTCTTTAATGGTGGCGGGCATATAAGAGCTGCAGGAGCTACTATTGAGGGAAAATTAGAAGAAGTAATAGAAAAAGTTAAAAAACATCTTACATTTTAACAATGAAAGGCAACAAATGCATTCAAGGAAGGATTCAGCATGTTTAATGGCATTATAAGTATCTATAAAGAAAAAGGTTATACATCTCATGATGTTGTCGCAAAAGCCAGAAGAATATTATCAGAAAAAAGAATTGGACATACAGGTACATTGGATCCACAGGCCGAAGGGGTGTTGCCATTGTGTATTGGGCAAGCAACAAAAGTGGTTCAGTACATCACAGACGCGGATAAATGTTATGAGGCAGAGGTGATATTAGGTGCCTATACGACTACGGAGGATCAAACAGGAGAGATTGTAGAGACATTTGATGTTAAGGTAACAAGGGAAGAAATAGAGCAGGTTGTTGCTTCATTTAAGGGCACGTATCATCAAATTCCCCCTATGTACTCGGCTATTAAACTCAATGGAGTTAGATTATATGAACTGGCTAGAAAAGGAATTGTTGTTGAAAGGCCGAAAAGAGAAGTGAAGATCTATGACTGCAAAATCATAAGCTGGCTTACAGACAAACAGTTTAAAATACAAGTTCACTGTTCAAAAGGCACCTATATCAGGACTCTTTGTACAGATATAGGACAAAAGTTAGGTTGTGGCGCTTATATGGGTGATTTGCTAAGAACTAAGGCTGGCATGTTTACCTTAGAAAATAGTATTTCATTAGGTGACTTAGAAGCTGACAAAGAACATATCGTACAATATCTTTATCCTCTAGAAGAAATTTTTTCACAATATCCTAAAGTGCATATTAAAAGTTCAGCAAGTAAACGACTTTGTAATGGTAACAAACTTACAGCAGATGATTTTTTTGATTTAGAAGCTAAACCTCATCAGGAGTTTGTCAGAGTGTACAATAGTAATGGGTCGTTTATGGCGCTTTATAGATTTGACAGGCAGGACAATGACTTTAAAGTAGAAAAGATGTTTAATAACCAATAAAATCAAGCTCCTTTGATGTGATAAAATAAGGAGCTTTTTGTTGGGGATAATTGGTGCAGTTTCTAAAACATTATAGACATACATAGTGTTTAGGGTATAATATAAAATGAATAAAGAATAAGTATTAAGAGGTGTGTGGGATGCAATATATTTATGGAACAACAAACATAGAACAAACGGAAGAGAGTATAGTTGTTCTAGGGAATTTTGATGGAGTTCATATTGGTCACCAAAAACTGTTTGATGTTGCAAGGGAGAAGGCAGATCAAAACAAACTACAAACAATTGTTTTTTCTTTTTATCCCCATCCTAGCTGGATTATTGGAAAGGCGCCAAAGTCACTTTTGATGTCAAGAAAAGATAAACAAGAAGCTATTAACAAGCTTCAGATGGATAAACTGATTGAATATCCGTTTACCAAAGAATTTGCAGCGATACCTCCTGAAAGATTCTTTGTAGATATTTTAATGAATCAATTAAAAGCTAAGATCATTATAATAGGCAGCAACTATTATTTTGGAAAAGGTAAGGAAGGTAATCAAGAATATTTGTATCAATTGGGAAAAAAGTATCATGTTGCAGTACATGTAGTTGATACTGTTAAAATAGATGGAAAGATTGTATCTAGCTCAGCTATTAGGGATCTTATTATTCAAGGGAATATTGAAACAGCGAACAAGCTGTTAGGCCGTCCCTATAGTATTGCAGGAGAAGTCATAAAAGGCAAAATGCTGGGAAGAACGATAGGTTTTCCAACTATTAACATTGAAACCGAAGAAGATAGGATTTATCCGCCTAAAGGAGTCTATGCGACAAAGGTTGAAGTATATAATAAGACTTATTGGGGAATGACTAACATAGGATACAATCCCACTGTAAACGGAACAAGTAAAATGATTGAAACCCATTTATTTGATTTTAATGATGAGCTTTATAGCCAGGTAGTCAAAATTTGTTTTTATAGCTATATCAGACAAGAACAAAAGTTTAATAGTCTGCAATTATTATCTGAACAGATACAAAAAGATAAAAAGCAAGTCCTAATGTTTTTTGAATCTGAGGGAAAGTAGTTTACAAAAATACGAAGTATATGCTATACTATTAGGTGTTGTATGCCGTTACTCAGACACTGGAGGCTCCGACCGTATCTTAGTAATAGGTGTTACTTAAATTAAAGGAGGTCAATAATATGACAAAAGAACGTAAACAAGAATTAATTGAGAAATATGGAAGAGCTGCTCAAGACACAGGTTCTCCAGAAGTACAAATTGCTTTGTTAACTGAAAGAATTAATCACTTAACAGATCACTTACGTATGCACAAAAAAGATCATCATTCACGCCGTGGGCTATTAATGATGGTAGGTAAAAGAAGAGGTCTTTTAGATTATCTTATCAAAACAGATATTGAAAGATACCGTACAATTATTGCAGAACTTGGCATTAGAAAATAATTTAAAGGGTGGAGTATTCCGCCCTTTTTTGCAAGCTAACTAAAGTATAGAAGAGAAATTATGTTTTTGTGCAATGTTATAAGTAGCTTAAAGATAAGATACCTATAAGATTGCGCAACAGAAGTTTCTCTTCGTACAATGATAATTTATTGAGAGAGGAATAACAAATATGGTAAAAAATTATTCAATGATACTGGCTGGGAGAAAGCTTTCAGTCGAAATCGGTAAAGTGGCTGAGCTGGCAAGTGCGGCGGCTATGGTAAGTTATGGAGAGACAGTTATTTTAGCTACTGTTGTAGCAAGTGACGAGCCTAGAGAGGGGATAGACTTTTTCCCTTTAAATGTTAACTATGAGGAAAAGTTTTATGCTGTTGGGAAAATACCTGGAGGATTTATAAAAAGAGAAGGTAGACCCTCAGAAAGATCTATTCTTACATCAAGAGTGATAGACAGGCCTTTAAGACCGCTGTTTCCAAAAGACTATCGTAATGATGTAGTTCTTACAACAACTGTGTTATCGGTGGATCCTGAGTGCAGTCCTGAAGTTACAGCTATGATTGCATCGTCACTTGTAATAGATATTTCGGAGATACCTTTTAAAGGACCTGTTGGTTCAGTACAAGTAGGGTATGTAGACGGAGAATTTGTGATTAACCCCAATATGGAGGAGAGAACAAAATCTAAGCTTGCACTTACAGTTTCTTCAACCAGTGAAAAAGTCATGATGATTGAAGCAGGAGCAGATGAGTTAGAAGATGACATTATGTATGAAGCAATCATGAAAGGCCACGAAGCGAACCAAGAAGTCGTTGCCTTTATTGAGAGTATCAAAGCGGACTGCGGTAAAGAGAAACGAGAAGATTATGCCAAATTTGGTGTGCCAACAGAGATTTATGCTGAGATTACATCAGTAATTGGTGATGCTGAGATGGAAGAGGCAGTATTTACAGATGATAAACAAACCAGAGAAAAGCAATTAAAGACTTTAAAAAATAAAGTGATTGATAAGCTTACAGAAGAAGGTAAATTAGAACAGCTTACCTATCTAGAAGATGCTTTCTATCTTTTTGAGAAAAAAACAGTACGCCGAATGATATTAAAAGAATCAAAACGTCCTGATGGCCGTACGTTAGAAGAAATCAGACACTTAGCGGCAGAAGTAGACTTACTGCCAAGAGCTCATGGAACGGGAATGTTTACAAGGGGACAAACACAGGTACTAACAATCACTACATTAGGCTCTTTATCAGATACACAGGTATTAGATGGATTAGACGAGCTTGAAGTATCAAAAAGATATATGCATCACTATAATTTCCCACCTTACTCTGTAGGAGAAGCGAGAGCGCCTAGAGCACCGGGAAGAAGAGAAATTGGACATGGGGCATTGGCAGAAAGAGCATTGCTTCCAGTACTACCTAGTGAACAAGAATTTCCTTATGCCATCAGACTTGTATCAGAAGTCTTAAGTTCAAATGGATCAACTTCTCAGGCAAGTATATGTGGTTCTACATTGTCACTTATGGCAGCTGGTGTACCGATTAAAGCGCCAGTAGCAGGCATCTCAGTTGGACTTGTAACAGGAGACACAGAAGATGAATTTGTTCTTTTAACAGATATTCAGGGACTAGAAGACTTTTTTGGAGATATGGACTTTAAAGTAGGTGGAACCCATAAAGGGATAACAGCTATTCAAATGGATATGAAAATACAAGGACTGACACCTGAAATTATCAAAGGTGCCCTGGAACAAACAAAAAAAGCAAGATTTTATATATTAGATGAAGTCATGTTAAAAGCGATTGATAAACCACGACAGGAATTGTCTCCTTATGCACCAGTTATCACTCAGATTATGATTGATCCAGAAAAAATCAGTGAAGTGATTGGACCTAAAGGGAAAATGATTAATAGAATCATTGATGAAACAGGTGTCAAGATCGATATAGAGGATGATGGCAGAGTCTTTATCTGTGGCAATGATGCAGAAAAAGCAAATAAAGCAATCAGAATGATAGAGGGCATTGCCAAACCAGTGGAAGAAGGTCAAGTTTTCACAGGGAAAGTAGTTAAACTGATGAATTTTGGGGCATTTGTAGAACTTGTACCAGGTAAAGAAGGTTTAGTGCACATTTCACAGTTCTCCCATGAAAGAGTAGCAAAGGTAGAGGATGCTGTAGCCATAGGCGATGAGATAGAAGTTAAAGTTATAGAAATAGATAAGCAAGGCAGAATTAATCTATCCAGAAAAGCACTTCTTGCTAAGCCAGAAAAAGCAAGTCAAGACGAATAAGTTAAATACAGAGGTATCTATAATATCATTATAGGTACCTTTATAACTGTAGTGTTTTTAGAGGGGATTTTAACTTTATGTATAGAAAAGTAGAGAACAGCGTATATGCAGGCTTTGCAGCAGGGTGGTTTATTGGATGTCAAGTGCTGATAATAGGGATAGTTAAATTTTTAGTTGGAGAGCCTGAACTGTTTTTGGAGTATTATAATCAGCATATGTATAAGATTAACCTATGGGTACAGATCGTGTGTATGTTAGGTTTTTTATTAATAGATAGCAGAGTGATGAAAAGTAACTTTTTATCCGAATACAAAGACTGGCAAAATAAAAAGGTAGTCAAATATATCTTTTATGGGATAGGATTTTGGTTGGTGTCAACTGTAGTAAATGGTGTACTGATTGTTTTTTTCTCCGATTACTCTTCCCAAATACAAACATTATTCATGAATGAAGAAAAGGTGGCAAGGTTTATGGTGCTTGTGGTTTTTGCGCCTTTAGTTGAGGAGTATGTTTTTAGAGGGAAAATTCAGGCACGTCTTAAAACGGCTTTTGGTGCACCGATGGCGATTGTAATACAAGGGGTTTGTTTTGGTCTTATTCATGCTATAGCCTTGCAAAAGATCTATGCTTCTCTTTTGGGAATAGGTTTTGGTATCGTTAAAGAAAAAGAAAAAAATCTGCAAAGTAGCACCGTGATGCATATGACGATTAATCTCATAGGATGGACAATAGGTACCTTCATAAACAACTCATGATAAAGATGGAGAAATAGACTATGAAACAAAAATGGAAAGCTGGCAACATGATTTATCCTTTGCCAGCTGTAATGATAAGTTGTGGTGATCAAGAAAAACCTAATATTATAACAGTTGCCTGGACAGGAACAATATGTACCAATCCACCGATGACGTATATTTCTCTTAGACCATCTAGGTTTTCTTATGGGCTTATTAAAGAAAGTGGTTATTTTGTTGTCAATTTAACAACAAAAAGTCTTGTTAAAGCTACTGATTACTGTGGTGTAAGATCAGGAAAGGATAGGGATAAATTTAAAGAAATGGGGCTGACCCCTGTTTTTTATGATGAAGTGCCATGTCCAATGATTGAGGAGAGTCCGGTAAGTATAGTATGTAAAGTTAGAGAAATAAAGGAACTAGGTTCTCATCATATGTTTATTGCAGATGTTTTAAATGTGTATGTAGATGGAACTTATATAGATGAAAAGGGGAAATTTCATCTTAATCAAACAGAGCTTATAGCCTATTCTCACGGAGCCTATTTAACTTTAGGCAAGGAGATAGGTACCTTTGGTTATTCGATCAAGAAAAAAACAAAGAAAAAAAGTAAAAGGATCAACAAAAACTAATTATGTTTTGTTGATCTTTTTACTTTATAATTTCAAATAAGAATTGCCATCTAGAGGAATGACAACTATATGCGGGAACTCTTTCGAACCATTGCCTAGCGTGTAGATGGAATAAAATCTGCTAGGTTTTAAACGTATGTTAGGAGCAGAAACTAGAACCTTGCCTGTTTTACTTTCCTTAAGCTGAAGGGTATAAATCCCAGGATTTTTAGGGGTATAGTTGGTAATTTCGCTATAGCTGACTCTTTTAAACAAAGGCACATCATCGGATAAAAAGACATCTACAGCAGCAGAATTGCCACCTGAATGGCCAAATCGGATCAGAAAGTTGTTTGAAGGGATGGTTCTTAAAACATCTTCAATTTTATAAATATCTATTCCTGTACCTTCTCTTGATTTTGGAGCGACAGTGCTCGTATAGATTTTTTGATCTGAGATATTTAAAACTTTGGTGCAAAGGACAATGGGGTTTTTTGTTCTGGACAGATGAACAGTATGCTGTCCAGGGGGCAATGCAATATATTCAGTGAAGTCTTCATACAACACATCATTAAAACGCAGCTTATTGTCTATATAGATATCAATGCCATATTTAATAGGCAAAGCATGGAAAAAACGAATATAAGACAATGATATGGGGTCTGTTTTGGACATAGTTAGAGCCTCCAAGTATAGAATAACATAGTACATTATATGTAAATAAATTGTAAATGTGTTAAAATATAGCTATGATTAAGATAAAAACAAAAGAGGATCGCAAAACTTTACAGAGATTATAGATAACAATATTGTACTGTAAATGGCTGCGTGATAAAATGAATTATGGCGTTTCTTAGATAGGATTAAAGAAAGGAGTTAGTCATTGAATAGTAATAAATTAAAATATCTTCTTAAAAATGATGAAGGATTTAAATTAGACTTTAAACTGAAACTATCTTTAGAATTAGAATCGGATAAAAAAGAATTTGTGAAAGATGTGATAGCTCTGGCTAATACCCCAGGTGGAAGGGGATATATAGTATTTGGTATAGAAGATAAAACAAGAAAAATTGTTGGCATAGAAGACATTCCCGATCATATAGAGGAGAAAATTCAACAGACTATCGTCAATAGAAGTGTTCCACCGGTACCGGTCATGTTTGAACTTCAAAAGGTAAAGGATAAGACAATAGGGATCCTTACCATATTCAAGAGTATGCAGATTCCCCACCAAATGTTACAAACTGGCGCATTTTATGTAAGGAGAGGTTCGACAACAGATAAGGCAACAAGATACGAAATAGCAAATATGTTACAGCAGTTTGGCATGCTTAGTTTTGAGAATGTTCCCTGTAGAAATGCAACGCTTGAAGAATTAGATTTTGAGCTCATTGAAAAACAGATAGGCCATTTAGAAATTTATAAACAGCAAGACAAGTTGATTTTAGCTGCCTTCGGCATTATTGCAACAGATTTAGAGAAAGGAAGCTATTATCCTACCTATGGAGGCCTTTTATTATTTGGTAAAAATCCGCAAAACTTTATTCCACAAGCGAGACTTGAAATTAAATACAGCGGCGAGTATATACTTATTAATGGCAATATCTCGCAGATGTTGAAAGAATTTGAGAGAGTCGCTAGCGAACTTCTCCCAGAAACCTATCCCATTGAAGGTTTGTTAGAGGTTGTTACAAACGCTGTTGCACATAGGGATTATTGGAATAACACCCAATATATTTATGTCAATATTAAGGAAGAGGTTATTCAGGTATCCAATCCAGCAACGTATGATTATAGAGAAATGAGAGAAGAAAGGATACGAGCCAATCCGTGGCTTTATTCCCAGTTATTTATTACTCATGAGCAAAAAGGAGGAGATTTCCACTTTGGAATAGGTCTTGAAAAAACCAAAAAACTATTTAAAGATAAAGGTTCAGTGCAGATAGAAACGAATTTGTTTGAGGGGGTTTTTCAAGTCTCTTTGCCAGGCACTGCATTCTATCAAAAGTAATGATATCAATTAGGAGGCCGTATGAAAATAGAAGAAATCCGTCATATATTAGAAGCAAATATTTGGGTAGGGGAAGAAAGACTTGAGGGAGAAGTGCATGCAGCCTGTGGCTGTGATCTGATGAGCGATGTTCTTGCTTTTGCAAAAGAAGAAGTATTACTACTTACAGGTCTTGTTAACCCGCAAGTGATAAGGACAGCAGAAATGCTAGATATCAAAGCGATAGTTTTTGTTAGGGGGAAAGTTCCCACTCAAGATATGATTACAATGGCAAAGCAAAAGAGTATGATTATTCTTTCAACAGATTATCCCCTCTATATAGCCTGCGGAAAGCTTTATAGAATGGGTCTTATGAATGAAGGAGAAGCGTAGGATGAAATTACATTATCAAGTCGATGGAGATAATTTTTTGGTTGCAGGAGAGGCTTCAGCATCTTTAAAAAGAACATTAAAGCAGCTTGGTATAGATGCAAGCATTATTAGGAAAATTGCTATATCGATGTATGAAGCAGAGATGAATATGGTTATTCATGCTTATGGAGGAGTTATTGATGTAGAGCTATCTACTGATAAAGTAGCAATCGTTTTAAAAGATAAAGGCCCAGGTATACCAGATATTGAACTAGCTATGAAGGAAGGTTATTCAACGGCTACTCATGAAATTAGAGAACTAGGATTTGGAGCAGGTATGGGACTGCCTAATATGAAAAGATATAGTGATTATTTAAATGTGTATTCCGAAGTAGGAGTGGGAACGACTGTAGAGATTACCGTCTATTTAACCTAATATTATGGAATAAGAGAGAAGGTGTTTAAGCCATGCATAGTCATTCTGTAAGGCTAGAACAAGAAAAATGTATTGGATGTACAGATTGTATCAAACGATGTCCAACAGAAGCTATAAGAGTACGAGGATCTAAAGCAAAAATTATTCAAGAGAGATGTATTGACTGTGGCAATTGCATTCGCATATGCAGAAATGGTGCTAAGAAGGCTGTTACAGATGAGATAAATATGATTTATCAGTATAAATACCGTATTGCACTGCCAGCTCCTTCGTTTTATGCACAATTTCCCAAGGCAAAAAGCATTGAGCATATTTTAGGGGCTTTATATCGTATTGGATTTACAGATTTTCTTGAAGTAGGGTGTGCAGGGGAAGTTGTTGCAAAACATACTTATGAATATGTTAAAAACGCTAAAGTTTTTCCGGTTATTTCTTCATCTTGTCCAGCTATTGTAAGGCTTATCCAAAGGCGATTTCCCTCACTCATTCAACATGTGCTCCCCATTATGTCGCCTATGGAATTAGCGGCTAGATATATCAAGAGTGAGTACATTCAAAAAGGGATAAAGGAAGAGGAGATAGGTGTCTTTTTTATCTCCCCTTGTCCGGCAAAAGCAACAGATATCCACAGACCCAAAGGATTAAAAAAGTCCTATGTAGATGGGGTCTTATCAATGCAGGACATTTATAAAAGCATGATTCATAAGATGAGTCATGAAGAAATTGTACCTGTTAAAAGGCAAAGTAGTTATAAAGGGCTGTCATGGGCAACAAGAAATGGTGGCCTGGATGAAAATATGATTAAAAGTCATATTGCTGTTGATGGGATGGAAAGCGTTATAGGCATACTAGAGAAGATAGAAGACGGGACATTATCCAATATTAAGTATATAGAGGCGTTGGCTTGTACCGGGGGATGTTTAGGAGGAGCGTTAGCACTGGAAAATCCTTTTGTCAGCCGTTATACTTTGAAAAAATGGATTGAGGAAGATATTGCTAAAGAAGATTTTGATAATACAGAGATGCTCCAAGCTCTGTCTGAAATACCTTATGGTTTTGAAAAAAATATTACTCCACGACCTGTTTTTTCACTGGACGATGATATGGAAAAAGCCCTTCAAATGATGGAAAGTATTGAAGTTTTATACGAGGCACTTCCAAAGATAGATTGTGGTTCTTGCGGGGCACCCACATGCAGGTGTTTTGCAGAAGATGTTATTAGACATGATGCCAATATTGAAGAGTGCGTTTTTATGCTTAGGAAAAAGATAAAAGATTTGTCAGAAGTGATGCACAACCTTACACAGACAGTGATTCCTACGGATCATAACAAAGAAAGAGGAGATGAGTAAGTTGACAATAAAAGAACTTATAAAGTTAGCAGAGTTTGAAATTGTAGCAGGGGAAAAGGGACTAGACAATGAAGTAAAAGGGGGATATGTAGGAGATTTATTAAGTTTTGTAATGTCTCATGCAGAAGAAAAAAATATATGGGTTACCATACAGGGACATATCAATTCTGTGGCAGTGGCAAGTCTTTTAGGTTTGTCTGGGATTATTCTTTCAGAGGGAGCTGAAGCAGATCCAGAGATGATTAAAAAAGCAGATGAGGAAAGCATACCTGTTTTAAGAACCAAGCTGAGCAGCTTTGATGTGGTCTGTAAAGTATCAGAGGTTATTGAGACGTAGGAGGTTTTCATGAAATTTGCATATGATTTTCATATACATACAGCCGCCTCGCCCTGCGCTGATGAGTATATGTCTCCCCATAATATTATCAATATGTCTCAGTTGAATGGGCTTCAAGTAATAGCTATAACAGATCATAATATATGTGCAAACTGTGAAGTGATTATGGAAATAGGCCGGCAAAATAATATTTTAGTTATTCCAGGTATGGAAATAGAGTGTATGGAGGAATTCCACTGTATTGCACTTTTTAAAGATATGGAATCAGCCCGGTATATAGAAAACTATGTAACAGCAGCACTGCCTGCCCTTAAAAACAGAACAGAGATTTTTGGCAACCAATATCGGATGAATGAAAAAGATGAAGTGATAGGAGAAATAGACAGACTCCTGCTTACTGCTACGGCCAGATCAGCAGAAGAATTATTTAAAGAAGTGAGAGGGGCCGGGGGTATTATTTATCCAGCTCATATTGACAGAAATTCTTATAGTATTATAACGACTTTAGGATGTATTCCAGAAGAGCTCAACCTGCATACAATAGAAATATCAAAAGGAGCATCCTTACAGACCTATGAACAAATGTATAAAGGGTTTACTATTATTCAGTCATCAGATGCCCACTATTTGCAAGATATTTCACAAAGCGCGTACTTCATGGAGGCAAAAAGTCTAACCATTTCAGATATTTTTAAATCTATAGAGCAAATAGACTGATTCAATACGCAAGAGATTAGACTCTATTTCTGGATACAAGAAATAGGGCATAGTCTCTTTTAAAATTTAAAAATTAAAAAATAAATAAATTAAGATAGAGTTCATCTTTAATACAAAGTATTTTATTAATTGACAACATAATTTTTTTGTGGTATTTTCATAAAGTAAGCAATTAAATTGTAAGTTTTTTGTTAAATTTTTAACAAAAGAATACAAAAGGGTTAATATAAAAGGAATAAATGAGGAGGATACGTTATGTCATGTGAAGGTTGCAAAAATGAACTGGCCAATGAATTGTATTTAGAACTTGAAAAGTTCATTGATGAACTACCAGAAAAAAGAGGAGCTCTTATTTCTGTGCTTCATAGAGCACAAAGTTTATTTGGATATTTACCAAGAGAAGTCCAGGTATTTGTAGGCAAAAAGCTTAATGTTCCAGTGTCGCAAGTATATGGAGTAGTTAGTTTTTACTCATTTTTCACCATGCTTCCAAAAGGGAAACATCCGATTTCAGTCTGTTTAGGAACAGCTTGTTATGTAAGAGGAGCTGACAAAGTACTGGATGCATTTAAAAGACAGTTGGGGATAGAGGTTGGACAGACAACACCAGATGGTAAATTTTCTTTGGATGCTTTAAGATGTGTTGGGGCCTGTGGTTTAGCACCGGTTGTATTAGTGGGAGAGAGAGTATACGGACGTATTGGAACAGCGGATGAAGTTAAGAAAATTATTAGTGAATATCAAGAATAATCATTATAGGAGGGTCTTTATATGCCGAAAATTATGTCATTAGAAGAGCTCAAGAACTTAAGAGACAATGTAAAAAACAAAGTTGATTTAAGGGAAAAGGGCGAAAATGTAGATGAAATGGTAGTGATTCGTGTAGCTATGGCGACCTGTGGGATTGCATCTGGGGCGAGAGATACGATGAATTATTTGGCTGAACTTATAAGAGAAGAGAGTTTAAATAATGTCGTTATTACGCAAAGCGGCTGTATGGGATATTGTTATGCAGAACCAACCGTTGAGGTAACACTTCCAGGTCAAGAAGCTGTAGTATACGGCCATGTTAATAAAGAAAAAGCTAAAGAAATTGTAGAAAAACATATTAAGAGCGGTGAAATGGTAGATGGTATCATTCCAGCTGCTCACAAATCCCTAGATGAGTAATAGAAAAGAGGTGGCCTAGAAATGTCTAAATTTACAATGCACATTTTGGTATGTGGAGGAACAGGATGTATTTCTTCGCAGTCCAATGAGATCGTAGAACAACTTAAATTTCATATAAATGAAGCAAATATGTCAGAAGAAGTACAAGTACTCAAAACAGGATGTTTTGGTTTTTGTGAAAAAGGGCCTGTTGTTAAAATACTTCCTGATAATACTTTTTATGTACAAGTTACGCCTGAGGATGCAGAAGAACTTGTAAAAGAACATATTGTAAAAGGCAGAAAAGTAGAAAGACTGCTGTACTTAGATCCAACAACAGAAGAAAAAGTATCAGATTCCAAACACATGGATTTTTATAAAAAACAAATGCGTGTGGCACTCCGTAACTGTGGTTTTATAGATCCAGATAATATTGAGGAATATATCGCTAGAGATGGTTATTCCGCACTTGGAAAAGCACTTGGCATGACACAACAAGAAGTTATAGATGAGGTTAAAAAATCAGGACTCCGTGGCCGTGGGGGCGGTGGTTTCTCAACAGGACTCAAATGGGAGTTTGCTTATAAAAATGCTGCAGATCAAAAATATGTTGTCTGTAATGCAGACGAGGGAGATCCGGGCGCATTTATGGATCGTTCTATATTAGAAGGAGACCCTCATTCGGTTGTTGAAGCTATGGCTATTTGTGGTTACGCTATTGGGGCTACAAAAGGATTAGTATACATCAGAGCTGAATATCCACTGGCCATCAAAAGACTTGAAAAAGCCATTGAAGATGCGAGAGAGTACGGTTTATTAGGTAAGAGCATACTTGGAAGTGATTTAGAGTTTGATATTGAAATAAAATTTGGTGCAGGAGCTTTCGTATGCGGAGAAGAAACAGCACTCATCCACTCAATGGAAGGTATGCGCGGCGAGCCGACTACAAAACCACCTTTCCCAGCAGCTAGTGGTTATTGGGGAAAACCAACCAATGTTAATAACGTAGAGACTTTTGCAAATGTTCCTGTTATTTTCTTAAAAGGAGCGGATTGGTTTGCATCTATTGGGACTGAAAAATCAAAAGGAACAAAAGTATTTGCACTGGCAGGCAAGATTAACAATGTAGGACTTATTGAAGTACCTATGGGTATTACTTTAAGAGAGATTATCTATGATATCGGTGGTGGTATTAAAGATGGTAAGAAGTTCAAGTCTGTACAAACAGGAGGCCCATCCGGAGGCTGTTTGACGGAAAAGGATCTTGATACACCTATTGACTTTGATAACCTCATTGCGAAGGGATCTATGATGGGTTCCGGCGGTATGATTGTTATGGATGAAGATGACTGTATGCCGGCTATAGCAAAATTCTATTTAGAGTTTACAGAAGAAGAATCTTGTGGTAAATGTACGCCATGCCGTATTGGTACAAAACGTCTCTTAGAAATATTAGAAAAAATTACGCAAGGAAAAGGAACAATGGAAGACTTAGATACTTTAAAAGAACTAAGTCAGGTGATTAAAGATACTGCCCTTTGTGGTTTAGGTCAGACCGCTCCAAATCCTATTCTCTCAACCTTACAAATCTTTGAGGATGAGTATATTGCACATATTAAAGACAAAAAATGTCCTGCTGGACAATGCAGTGCATTACTAGAGTATAAAATTACAGACAAATGTATTGGTTGTACAGCATGTGCAAGAGTATGTCCAGTAAACGCTATAACAGGAACTGTTAAACAGAAACATCTTATCGATCAGGAAAAATGTATCAAATGTGGTGCATGTATGGATAAATGTAAATTTGCAGCTATTGTAAAAGAGTAGAAAAGGAGTGAGAAAACGATGTCAGATCTTAAAATAACTATTGATGGCAGAGAGACTTTGGTTAAGCCAGGCGCGACCGTTTTAGAGGCAGCAAGACAAGTAGGCGTACATATACCAACTCTTTGTCACTTAGATTTACATGATACCAAAATGGTAAATCAAGCAGCTTCTTGTAGAATTTGTGTTGTGGAAGTGGAAGGCCGCAGAAATTTAGCGCCAGCTTGTGCAACGCCTGTTACAGAGGGGATGATTGTAAATACCCGTTCAGTAAAAGTGCTTAATGCAAGAAAGGTGGTTCTTGAGTTGTTATTATCAGACCATCCTAAAGATTGTCTAGTATGTGAAAAATCAGGACAATGTGAACTTCAAGATCTTGCTATTAAATTTGGGGTTCGTGAACTGAGAATAGGTAAAGATGGGGCTCAGTCAACTTATCCAGTAGATCCAAGTCAAGCGATTGTAAGAGATATGGATAAATGTATTATGTGCAGACGCTGTGAAACCATGTGTAATAAAGTTCAGACAGTAGGCGCATTATCAGGTATCAACAGAGGTTTTCAAGCAGTGGTTTCTACAGCTTTTGAAGTAGACCTTGTGGATTCTGTATGTACTCACTGCGGACAATGTGTTGCGGTCTGTCCAACAGGTGCATTATGTGAAAAAGAACATGCTTGGGACGTGGTAAGACAGTTAGCAGATAAAGATAAAGTTGTAGTTGTACAAACCGCTCCAGCTGTAAGAACAGCATTAGGTGAAGAATTTGGTATGGAAGCGGGCACGCTTGTAACAGGTAAAATGGTTGCAGCTCTTAGAAGACTTGGATTTAACTATGTATTTGATACAGATTTTGCAGCAGACGTAACCATTATGGAAGAAGGGGCAGAACTGATTGATCGTATTACCCGATTTAAAGCAGGAGATAAATCAGTAAGTCTTCCTATTTTGACAAGCTGTTGCCCTGCATGGGTAAATTTCATTGAAAGTCAGTTTCCAGATTTATTAGATATCCCATCTACTGCAAGATCACCACAGCAGATTTTTGGAGCTATTGCGAAAAATTATTTTGCTGAAAAATATCAAATTCCAAAAGAAAAAATGGTTGTTGTATCTATTATGCCATGTTTAGCTAAAAAATATGAAGCCTCAAGACCGGAATTTAATAATGATGTAGATATTTCAATCTCTACAAGAGAGTTAGCTCACTTAATTAAAAGGGCAAATATTGACTTTATTAATCTGCCAGAAGAGGATTTTGATAATCCACTGGGTGAATCCACTGGAGCAGCTGTTATCTTTGGGACAACGGGAGGGGTTATTGAAGCAGCCACTCGTACGGCCTATGAAATTTTAACAGGTGATACCCTAGGAAAAGTTGAGTTTGAAGAATTAAGAGGATTTGATGGGGTTAGAAGTGCTACTGTAAAAATTGGAGACATGGATCTTAATATCGGTATCGCCCATGGACTTGGAAATGCGAGAGAGCTTCTAGAAGAAATCAGAAGCGGTAATCCAAGAAATTTCCATGCTATTGAAATTATGGCTTGTCCTGGAGGATGTATAGGTGGCGGCGGTCAGCCCTACCATCATGGAGATACTGAGATTCTTAAAAAACGCCAAGCTGCAATTTATACAGAAGATAGAAATAAAACGATTCGTAAATCTCATGAAAATCCATTTGTTAAAGAACTTTATGCAAACTACTTGGGCGAACCAATGAGCCATAAAGCCCATGAACTACTGCATACTCATTACAAAGAACAAAATAAAGTTTGATAAATAATTAATAATTTATAATGAAAAACTGATCTGCAACTAGATTTTTACTGAGTTGTAGGTCAGTTTTTTTTGCTGTAAAGAGTCAAAATGATAGGATAATAGGGGAGATAATAAGTAGAAAAACAGCCTTTAAAGATTGACATAAAAATAACAAGAACTTATAATGAGGGTAAGAGATAAAAATGTTTTAAAAATAACATAAGGTAAGGCGTTTTAGAAGCAATAGATAGAGAATGATGGTATTTTATTAAATGGGGAGTGGTGATATGAAAGTCATTAGAATATGTATTGGAAGTGCCTGTCATCTTAAAGGGTCTTATCAAGTCATTGAAACCTTTAAAGAGTTAATACAACTCTATAAGTTAGAAAACAAACTTGAATTAAATGCAGCTTTTTGTATAGGTAGATGTACGGAAGCTGTTTCTGTAGCAAGATGGGATGAGGCGGTTTTATCCGTTTCAAAAGAAAATGCAAAAGAAATCTTTATAAATGAAATTATGGCTTATCTTTAGGGAGTGACTTAAATAATGTGGATTATTAATTTTTCAGAGGCAGATTGCAAAAATTGTTATGCGTGTGTACGGGCGTGCCCTGTTCATGCTATTGAAGTTAAAGCTGAACAGGCTCAAATCATGAAGGATAGATGTATTGGATGCGGAAAATGTCTAAAGGTCTGTCCGAAAAATGCCAAGCAAGTTAAAACGGAACTGGAAACGGTTAAAAAATACGTTAAATGCAAACAAACAGTCATAGCGTCTATTGCGCCGTCATTTGCAGCGCTATTTGCAGAAAATAGTCATAAAGTTGCGTCAGCACTGAAAATGTTAGGCTTTACCTATGCTGAAGAAACGGTATTAGGAGCTGATGCTGTTACGAGTGCCTATGAGAGCTATGTAAAAACCCATGATCAATCCTGTATGATTACAAGCTGCTGTCCATCAGTTAATTATCTGATACAAAAGCATCATCCAGAGATTATCCAAAATCTTATCCCTATTATATCGCCAGCAGTCTGTCATGGAAGAATGCTGAAAGAAAAATATGGTAAAGAGGTAAAAGTTGTTTTTATCGGACCATGTTTATCTAAAAAGATTGAGGGCAATGAGGAAGAAGCGATAGATGCAGTGCTCACCTTTGAGGAATTAGAAAAGTGGATGCATGAAGAAAATATAGTTTTGGAGGCACTGCCGGAAGTTACTTTTGATACATGGCAGACAGAACAAAGACTTTATCCTATAGTAGGCGGTGTAACCAGAACAATAAACAAAGATACTTTGGACAAAGAGATTATTAAAGTAGATGGCATAGAAGAATGTATTGAGGTCATAGAGGCTATTAAAGAAGGAAGATTTGAAAATGTTTTATTTGAGATGAGCTGCTGCAGGCAAAGCTGTATTGCAGGTCCGGGAATGCCAAGTGACGTCCCTAATATTTATGAACGGAAAAGGAGAGTTAAAAAATATGTCGCGGCTTGCCGTGAAAAGCAGAGAGAGACCGAACCAATCAAAGGGTATGGTCAGGAAGAACTATCAAAAATAGATTTGCAGCAGTATTTTTCCAACCTCTATATACCACTTAAAGAACCTAGTGAAGAGGAAGTTAAGAGTATACTCAGCAGTATTGGTAAATATACAAAATTGGATGAGTTAAACTGCGGAAGCTGTGGTTATCATACTTGTAGAGAAAAAGCAGCAGCGGTATTTAATGGGATGGCTGAGGCCAATATGTGTCTGCCTTTTATGAGACAAAAAGCGGAGACCTTAACCAATGTCATTTTTGATGCCTCACCCAATCTGATTCTTATTATTAATAGGCATTTTGAGATTTTAGAACTCAATCCAGCTGCTCAAAAATTCTTTAAAATGACGAAAGAGACCACATCGGAGCTTCCAATTGCCATGTTTATCGATCAGGAAGTATTTGAAGAAGTCAAACGTACTAAAAAAAGTGTTTTAGGACAGAAAGTGATGATTAAAGCCAATGATGCAGTGGTTATTCAGAGTGTCATATGGATTGAATACCATCAAGTGATGTTATGGATAGCTCATGATATTACTAAGGATGAGAAACTTGAAAAGAAGCTACAGACGATGAAAATAGATGCCATTAATATGGCGCAGCAAGTTATCAATAAACAGATGACCGTGGCTCAGGAAATAGCTAGTCTTCTGGGGGAGACAACGGCTGAGACAAAAGTAACTTTAACTCAGTTAAAACAACTCATTCAAGAAGAAGAGGGCATAAAAAAATGAAATTTTTTGTGGATTTCGCAACGGGAAGCTTAAATAAATATGGTGAAGAATTATGCGGCGATAAAGTGGAATTTTTCAATGGGAAAGATAGCTTTATAGCAGTGCTTTCAGATGGTCTTGGAAGCGGTGTCAAGGCCAATATACTTGCCACTTTAACAGCAAAAATTGCCATTACAATGCTTAAAGAGGGACTCAATATTGAGGAAGTGGTGGATACCATTATCCATACACTGCCAATGTGCTCTGTAAGAAAACTAGCTTACTCTACTTTTACGATTATAAAAGTGGATTCTAAAGGCATGGTTTATGTTGTTGAATTTGATAATCCCAGTGTATTTTTTATAAGAGACGGTAAAATAAAAAATTTGGAAACAACAACGACAGAAATTAATGGCAGAAGTATAAAAGAAAGTAAATTTGAACTGAGTGAAAAAGATACACTGGTATTTGTAAGTGACGGGGTGATCCATGCTGGAGCAGGTATGATACTCAATCTGGGGTGGAGCTGGAAAGAAGTAGCTAATTATCTGCAAAATACAGTAAAGAAATCAATGCCCGCTAAGATGGTTACCAATCTTCTTCTGGGAGTATGTGAGGATCTGTACATAGAAAAACCAGGGGATGATACAACGGTTGCAGTTATCAAAGCCATTCAGCCAAAGCAGGCCACCTTGTTTGCAGGTCCGCCGCTAGAGTATACAAGTGATAAAGAAGTGGTTAATATTTTAATGAATACACCAGGCAAAAAAATAGTGTGTGGAGGTACTGCCGCTAATATAGTCTCTAAAGAGATTGGTGTAGCCATTAAGACTAATTTTACGATTATAGATAAGGATATACCACCTATTGGCTATATGAGAGGTATTGATTTAGTAACAGAAGGTGTACTCACTATAAAGGGAGCTGTTGAGCGCTTAGAACGGGTAAAGACTGCAAAAAAAATAGATTTTCTTTACGATGAAGACGGCGCTTCTAAGCTAGCTAGGATGTTATTTGAGGATTGTACCCATATTAAAATGTTAGTGGGGCGCGCCATTAATCCAGCTCATCAAAACCCGGATTTCCCCAATGAATTAAGTATCAAGCTCAATGTTTTAAAAAATCTGGAGACAGTTTTGAAAAGCTTAGGCAAACTCATTGAAGTTGAATATTATTAGAGAGGTCATAGACCTCTTTTTTTGTTTTTAGGAGTTTTTAGTAAGAGACTTCTAAAGAAAGAAAATACTAAAGAGAATAGAGAAAGCAGATACTAAAGAGAATAGGTTGATATTTTGTCTTTCATTTGTTATAATACATAAAAGGAAAAAAATGGAAATAAATAAGGGGGACAAAAGGTGAAAAAAATTTGGGGAGTACTTTGTGCAGTGGTGATGTGCTGCAATAGTGTATTAGGAAATGAATTTTTAAATACCAGTAGCAATGAGAGTAAATCAGTAGAGACCTTGATACAAAACCCGCATTTAGAATCAGAAGATCACGTGAAAACTGTAAAAGAAGAAATAGTGATGTCATTTGAAAATGACACAGAAAGAAGTATACTTATTAAAGAAGTAAGAGATGAAGAGCATATAACGCAAGGAAAGGCAGCACAAATCATTTGCCAGTATATAGGGGTTAATCCGATTTATCTACCGGAAAAGGAGAACTGTGAAGACCCGTTTATCGGAAGGTTAGTTCTGGAGTATATTTGGGGAAGCCTTTCGTATGATGACAAACGTGTTATCTCTTTAGAAGACTGGAAAATTGTATTTAATAAAGCCAAGCAGTTTAAAGAAGATAAAAATGCCTTTTATAATACTTTGATAGCTGAAAAGATAAATATAAAAGAGAAGATAAACAAATATATAGAGGAGAGTTATCAAAGTTTAACGTTTAAAAACATCTCTTTAGGTAAAGCCGAACAAAGCAGGTTATCTCTTTCAGTTCATGATAAGCGCTATGGCCTCTATGAATTTTTAGATGCAACTTACATAAACCTTAGGGCGTTAGAGGACATAGGTTTCAAAAACCAAGACAACATGTATTGGTTTGAAGCAATACAACAAGAAGATAAAGCATCTTATAAGGAGTCAAAGCCCCTTACTAAAAAAGATGTCTACATCCATAACCAGCCTATTTACATAGGAGAACTAAAGACTTATATGCTGGAGATTGATGATGAAATGTTTGTTCCCATAAGAGCATTACAGGCCTATTTTAACTTAATCATTGCTGATGAAAAAATACAATTGATCCTTAAAGAAAAACCTATCAGCAGCTATATATTAAATGATGGGGCTTTTATGACAAACGGTACGGATGAAGATTTAAATGTGATGTATAGTGAGTTATACTGGGACGGAAAACAACTCATTGAAAATAAGCCTGAAATCAAACGACTTCTGCCTAGTGAAAAGGTAGCTTATAATACGCAGCTTTATAGCTTGAAAAAGGGATATTACCTTAACACTCATATTCGCTACATCGAAACAGCTGGTGAAACACTTCGCTTAGACCAGCCATTAGGGCAAGATATGCTGCCGCTGTTAAAGAAGTACAATGAGGCTCTAGAGAAAGAGCAGCAGGCGAGTACGGTTAAAAAGGATACCTTATTCCCACCATCACTGATTATAGGAACCATGAAATATGCTGTGAATGGTTTTGCAAAGGGTCAAAAGGTTGAAGTCTGGGCGGCAGAAGATGGGGCAGCTTATTCGGTAAAAGACAGTCAGGGCAAAGTCATCAAGTTTCCATGGAATAGTATTGCTATTCCCAAAGACCCGCCTACAGCCAAGGATAAGCCAAGCAAAGAACAAATAGAAGCTTTTATCAATGAGCAGGATATAAGCAGCAAAACAACATATCTAGTATGGACAGATTTATATAGGCAGCAAACCTATATTCTAAAAGGGTCTAAAAATAATTGGCAGCTCATTAAAACACTGCTATGTTCTACAGGGAGAAATATTACCCCTACACCAAGGGGTGCGTTTGAACTTACCAATCGTGTACCTTATTTTGGTGTCGACAAAGGGTATCGATGTAAAAATGCTTTTCAGATATTTGGCGACTATCTCTATCACTCCATTATATTTGATGTCACGGGTACACGATTACTTGAAGGTAAAGGGGTTCTTGGACATAGGGCTTCCCAGGGGTGTATCAGATTTTCAGAAGAGGAGAGCCTTTGGTTTTATAATACAATGCAGCCTGGTACCCGTGTGTGGATTTATTAAAAATAAATTTTTAAATAAAAAGCATATGGTGCTTTTGAGAATAATAAAGGGATGGCTCACTCATAATATAAAGGATAAGTAACATTTGGAATATATTATTAGAGTGTGATATAATACTGTAGGAGCAACTAAGGAGGTAGAATATGGAAGAAATAAAAAAAGAATATAAAAATGTATGGAATAGCTATACAGAAGAAGATATGAGTCAAGTATTTGAATATGCGGAGAGGTACAAAGCATTTATATCAGATAATAAGACAGAACGGGAATGTGTACGTTCGATGGTAAAAAAGGCTGAAGAAGCAGGTTATAGGAATATAGAAGCACTTATTAAAGATGGAGCAAAAGTAGGCAGTGGAGCTAAGGTATATGCTAATTATAAGGACAAAACACTTATTTTATTTTGTATAGGTGAGGCGCCTTTAGACGCAGGAATCAATTTGCTTGGAGCGCATCTAGACTCCCCAAGACTAGATCTTAAGCCAAACCCTTTATATGAAGATACAGAACTTGCAATGTTTAAAACCCACTATTACGGCGGGGTTAAAAAATACCAGTGGGTGGCTTTGCCGCTGGCAATACATGGGGTAGTTGTTAAAAAAGATGGGGAAGTTATTAACATAACTATAGGTGAAGATGAAAATGATCCGGTAGTGGGTATTTCTGACCTGCTCATTCATTTGGCAAAAGAGCAGATGGAGAAGAAGCTAGGTGAAGCCATTGCCGGAGAAGATCTTAATATTTGTTTAGGAAGTATTCCTCTTAAAGGTGAAGAAAAGGATAAAGTGAAGGGGAATATTTTAAAATGGTTAAATGATAAGTATGGTATTGTAGAAGAAGACTTGGTTTCATCAGAACTAGAAATCGTGCCAGCGGGTAAAGCCAGAGATTATGGTTTAGACCGCAGCATGGTTATAGGTTATGGTCAAGATGACAGAGTATGCAGCTATGCCTCCTTTGAAGCGCAGTTAGAGGTTACTCACCCTATCAAAACGACAGCCACAGTTTTAGTTGATAAAGAAGAAATCGGGAGTGTAGGCGCTTCAGGAATGCAGTCTAAGTTTTTTGAAAATACTGTGGCGGAAGTGTTAAACTTAGTTGGCCAGTACTCAAGCTTAAAATTGAGACGCGCGCTGGCGAATTCAAAAATGCTTTCTTCGGATGTCACTGCAGGGTATGACCCTAATCACCCCACTGTGTTAGAGAAATACAATGCAGCTTACTTTGGCAAAGGTGTTGTATTTAACAAATATACCGGTTCAAGAGGTAAATCAGGTTCTAATGAAGCCAATGCAGAATATGTAGCTGAACTAAGAAAAATAATGGCAGATAATGAGGTAACCTGGCAAACTTCAGAACTTGGAAGACTTGACCTAGGGGGCGGTGGAACGATAGCTTATATTCTTGCAAATTATGGCATGGATGTCATAGACTGTGGGGTGGCCGTACACAGTATGCATGCCCCTTGGGAGATTACCAGTAAAGCAGATATCTATGAAATGAGAAAGGCCTATATCGCATTTTTAAAAAATGCCTAAAAATCAGGAGGAAACAAAAATGGAAAACACTCATCCAATACTAACGATAACAATGAATGATGACCGTCAAATAATAGCTGAACTTTATGAAGAAATAGCCCCTATTACAGTGGGAAATTTTATTTCACTTGTTAAGAAAGGATTTTATAACGGGCTTACTTTTCATAGAATCATTAAAGGTTTTATGATTCAGGGAGGATGCCCAGAAGGCACCGGAACGGGAGGCCCAGGATACCATATTAAAGGCGAGTTTGCAGCAAATGGTGTTGACAATAACCTTAAACATCTAAGGGGCGTACTTTCCATGGCAAGAGCAATGGATCCTAACTCAGCAGGATCACAATTTTTTATTATGCATCAGGACTCACCTCATTTAGATGGACAATATGCAGCTTTTGGAAAGGTGGTAGAAGGCATGGAGGTAGTAGATGCCATAGCCAATACACAAACTGATTTCAGAGATCAACCAGCAGCCCCTGTTGTGATAAAGTCCATGGAGATTGATACAAAAGGAAAAACATATGAAGCGGTATAAAAAGCAGGTGACAGGGCATGCCTATCATTGACTTTCACTGTGATACGATAGATAAACTTTATGCCAATCAAACAAGTTTGCTTACAAATGACTATCATATTGATTTAAACAAACTTAAAACGGGAGGCTATAGCGCACAGTGGTTTGCTATATTCATAGATAAACAGTCAACAGACAGGCCCTTGATGGAGCTGGCCAGAGACATGTACTACTATTTTATAAGTCAGGTTAATAGGCACAGTGAATATATTGAACTGGCCAAAAGCTTTGAAGACTACAAACGAATCAAGGAGCGCGGCAAAATGGCAGCTTTTTTGTCTTTAGAAGAAGGGGCCATAACAGGGGATAATCCTGAATATATTAAGGAGTGGAGTGACCTAGGAGCCAGAATGATGACACTTACGTGGAATTATGAAAACGAACTGGGGTATCCCCATTCATCCGTTCAAGGACTTACACAAAGGGGCAGGCAAACAGTAGACTATCTGAACAGTACGCCTATATTATTGGATATATCCCATTTATCTGAGACAGCCGTAAAAGAGCTTGAAACGCTATATAAAAAGCCCCTTTTGGCTTCACATTGTAATGCAAGAGGCGTCTATAGACATACCAGAAATTTATCTGATGATGTTATTAAAAAGATTGCAGAGTCAGGTGGCATCATGGGGATTAATTTATATAGCCTGTTCTTAAATGGGTCCCCAAGGAGTACGCTGGAGGCCATCTGCAGACAAGTGGCGTATATTTATCAGCTGGGCGGGGAAGAAATTTTAGCATTAGGTACTGATTTTGATGGTATACAATGTGATTTAGAGGTATGTGATGCTGGAGAAATGGGTAAACTTATAGACAGGCTGGCAAAAATATATTCTCAAAGTTTTATTGATAAATTCACTCATCAAAATGCAGAAAGAATAATCAAGGAAAACTTATAACGAATAGCTTGGTAAATTTTCACAGACTATGCTATAATGGTTGTGTAATTAATTCCTAAGGAGGAACGATATAATGGAAGAAGATAAAAAATGCGGTTGTGGTTCTGACTGTGAACATGATGAGAGTGGCTGTGGGTGTCACGGAGAAGATCATGAAGATGCAGTCATCTATGTAACCTTTGAAGATGAAGATAAAGAAGTGGCATGCGATGTTCTGGGAATTTTTGAAGTAGATGATGTAGAATATATCGCTCTTGCACCACAAGATGAAGAAGATGTCCTTATTTATCGCTACGCTGAAGAAGGCGATGATATTAAGTTAGATGAAATCGAAACAGATGAAGAATATGATAAGGTAGCATCCGAATTTGATGAGATGTTTTTTGCACAAGCTGAAGACGAAGAATAATAAGTAAACAGGGTGAAAATCACCCTGTTTTTTATAGTTTAAGGGAATAAAAAATACATAAGAGATACATACTTATAAAAAACTAGCTGAAAAAGGTGTCAGTTATGAAAAAAATAAGTATGGTAGTTGCTATAATAGGTATAAGTATGTTATTATTTTATTCCGTTAATCAAGCGGCTAATACAAGTCAGACTACAGAAAATATAAAGCGTCCTATTGTTACAGTGGTATTAGATAATGATCAAACATTTAAAATAGAACTCTATCCAGAATATGCACCGAATACCGTCAATAATTTTATAGACCTTGCAAATAAGAATTTCTATGATGACATGTTGTTTTCAAAAAGGGTACCTGATTACCTGATCCAGACAGGAGACCCTATAGGTGATGGGACAGGATTCCCAGGGTACTTCATAAAAAGTGAGTGTAAACAAAATGGTTTCAAAAATAAGCTTAAATGCGAACAAGGTGTAGTCTGTATGTCAAGAGCTAAGAGATATAATACAGAAGGCTCTCAGTTTTTTATCCTGCTTCAGGATGATAAGAGCTTAAACGGAGAGTACACAGCTTTTGGAAAAGTCATTGAAGGTATAGGACTTTTGCAGGAGATCAGCCAAACACCAACGGACAATAACAATATCTTGCAGCAGGATATCAAGATAAGCAAGGTCACAGTGGATACTTTCGGTGAGGCGTATGAGGAACCAGAAGTGATTTCAATTTATGAGCACAGAGAAAAGAGATAAAATCAGAGGGTGTAGGATGACGCACACTCTCTTTTTTTGTCTCTTGAAGACGATTTGATAAAAAAGGAAAATAAAGTATTGAATGGTCAGACAAATAGGAGGAAACGATAGACTTATAATTTAAATCTTGACAATAATGATGTATTTCTTTAGAGTAATAAGATGAGATAATGTATATAGGTGGTAGAATATGAAACAAAAAACATATGATAATCAAAGTATATCTGCGCTAAAGGGTGCAGATCGTGTGAGACTTCGACCAGGGGTTATATTTGGATCGGACGGAATAGAGGGATGTGAGCATTCAGTTTTTGAGATATTGGCGAATGCTATAGATGAAGCAAAAGAAGGTCATGGCCAACAAATAGATATTACTTTACACAAAGATTATTCTATTACAATCGAAGATTATGGGCGAGGTATTCCGGTAGATTACAATGAAGCGGAAGAACGTTACAACTGGGAACTGGTATTTTGTGAACTCTATGCAGGAGGCAAGTATAACAACAACGATGGAGAAAATTATGAGTTTAGCTTAGGACTTAATGGACTAGGTGCATGTGCAACGCAGTATAGCTCAGAATTTATGAATGTAGAAGTGAAGCGAGATGACTATTGTTATGAACTTCACTTTGAAAAAGGCAAAAATATAGGCGGCCTTAGAAAATATAAATGTGAGTACAAAAGTACAGGTTCCCGCATACATTGGAAACCGGATAAAGAAGTTTTTACTGAGGTAGATATTCCGCCATCCTATTTTGAAGATGTTTTAAAAAGGCAGGCGATAGTTAATAAAGGTACTGCTTTTTTATTTAAAAATGAGATAGATGACGAAATCAAAACCTATTTATATGAAGAGGGCATTGTTGGTTATGTCAAAGAACTGACAAATGATAAGAACTTTACAGATGTTGTTTATATTGAACAGGAAACCAAAGGACAAGATAGTCCGGACAGGCCAGAATATAGACTTAAATTTCAAATAGCTTTTTGCTTTTGTAATGAAAGTAATCTTCTGGAATATTATCATAACTCCAGTTATTTGGAGTATGGGGGATCTCCGGATAAGGCTGTAAAAAATGCTTTTATTTATGGAATAGATCAGTATCTCAAAAGTGAAAACATCTACAACAAAGACGAAAAAAAGATTACTTTCGTGGATATCCAAGATAGTTTAATTCTATTGTCCAACTCGTTTTCAACGGTCACCAGTTATGAAAATCAAACCAAGAAATCAATTACTAATAAGTTTATTCAAGAAGCCATTCAAGAGTATTTAAAAGAGTACCTCTTCATTTATTTCACGGAAAATAAAGAGGAAGCGGACAAAATTGCTAAGCAGGTGTTAGTTAATAAAAGAAGCCGAGAAAAGGCTGAACGTACCCGCATCAATATTAGAAAACAATTAACGGGTTCTATTGATATAGGCAATAGAATCAAGAAATTTGTTGACTGCAGGTCAAAAGATAAAAACATTAGAGAACTGTATATTGTGGAAGGAGATTCAGCGCTTGGTTCCTGTAAGTTAGGGAGAAATGCAGAGTTTCAAGGAATTATGCCAGTAAGGGGTAAGATACTTAACTGCTTAAAATCAGACTATGACAGGATATTTAAAAGTGATATTATTGTGGACTTACTAAAAGTATTAGGCTGTGGTATAGAGATTACATCAAAGCACAATAAGGATTTACATACTTTTAATATGGATCACTTAAGGTGGAGTAAAGTCATCATTTGTACAGATGCCGATGTAGATGGCTATCAAATCAGAACATTGATTTTGACGATGCTTTATTCCCTCGTTCCAACGCTTATTAAAGAGGGCAAAGTCTTTATTGCGGAAACGCCCCTTTACGAAATAACTACAAAAAATGAGACGTATTTTGCCTATTCAGAATATGAAAAAACAGTTCTCTTAGAAAAAATAAAGGTAAAGTATACCCTTCAGCGGTCAAAAGGACTTGGAGAAAATGACCCCGATATGATGTGGAAAACAACAATGAGTCCAGAGACCAGACGTCTTATACAGGTATTACCGGAAGGGTCAGATGAGACAAAGGTGATGTTTGATACATTACTTGGAGACAATCTAAGTGGCAGAAAGCAATTTATTGCTACTGAGGGTCATAGATATATAGATCTAGCGGACATGAGTTGAGGACGGGGGAAGAAAGGAAATGGAAGCGATGAAAGAGAATGTCATTAAGCAAAATATCACAGAGACTCTTGAAAACAATTATATGCCTTATGCAATGAGTGTGATTGTTTCAAGAGCTTTACCAGAAATCGACGGATTTAAGCCCTCTCATAGAAAGCTGCTCTATACGATGTACCGAATGAACCTTCTAAAATCTAATCGTACAAAATCAGCAAATATCGTTGGGCAGACAATGAAGCTTAATCCCCACGGTGATGGGCCTATTTATGAAACCATGGTAAGGCTTACCAAAGGGTATAGTGCCCTTAATACGCCATTTGTAGACTCCAAAGGTAACTTCGGGAAAGTTTATTCGCGAGATATGGCTTATGCCGCTGCAAGGTATACAGAAGCTAAGTTAAGTGATATTTGTAATGAAGTATTTAAAGATATTGAAGAGAATGCAGTGGATTATATCGATAACTATGATAATACCATGAAGGAACCAGTGCTGCTGCCGGTTACCTTCCCAAGTATTTTAGTCAATCCTAATCAAGGAATAGCTGTAGGGATGGCAAGCAATATTTGTAGTTTTAATTTGAAAGAGATATGTGAAGCAACGATTGCTTATCTAAAAAACGAGAAAGCAGATGTCACAGAATATATTTTTGCTCCGGATTTTCCAACCGGGGGGAGTCTTATTTATCATCCAGAGGAGATGAAAGAAATTCTGAGTACTGGGAGAGGATCCTTTAAGGTACGCTCCAAATACACGTATGTAAAAAAAGAAAATTGTATCGAGATTACTGAGATTCCATATACTACCACTGTAGAAGCTATTATTGATAAAATAGAAGAACTTGTTAAAGCAGGTAAAATAAAAGAACTTTCAGATGTCCGGGATGAAACAGATTTATCAGGACTTAAAATTACAATAGACCTAAAAAGAAATACTGATCCAGATCTTTTGATGGGTAAACTTTTTAAAATGACAACACTCGAAGACAGCTTCAGCTGCAATTTTAATATTCTTATTAAAGGCAAACCGGAGGTGTTGGGTGTCAAAGCTGTTATAGCCCATTGGTGTGAATTTAGAAAAGAATGCATCGTACGGAAGTATCTGTATAACATAGAAAAAATGGAAAAGAAGCATCATTTGTTATTAGGACTTAAAAAAATCCTTTTAGATATAGATAAAGCCATTGATATTGTCAGAAATACTGAAAAAGAAAAGCAGGTTGTCCCAAATCTTATGGAGACATTTGATATCAGTGAGATGCAGGCAGAATATGTTGCTGAAATCAAGCTGAGACACCTGAATAAACAATACATTATCAATACCTTAAAAGAAGTTGAACTGCTAGAAAATGATATTAAAAAACTTAAAGATATTATTGAAAATGAAAATAAAATTAAAAAAGTCATCATAGATGAACTCAAGCAAACACAAAAGAAATATGGGCTTGACAGAAAAACGGATGTTTTAAAACGTGAAGAAGTTATAGTCCATGAGCAAGAAGCTTTTGTTGAAGACTATAATGTAAAATTGTTTTTTACGCATCATCAGTATCTCAAAAAAATCACTCTGATTTCCTTAAGAAGCAGTGGAGAGCAAAAAATAAAAGATGATGATACGATTATTCAAGAATTAGACAGCAGTAATCGCAGCGATTTATTATTATTTAGTAATCAATGTAATGTTTATAAAATGAAGCTCCATGAAATAGAGGACTCAAAAGCCAGTCAGTTTGGAGTGTATCTACCTAACATCTTAGGTTTAGAAGAAAATGAGCAAATCATAGCTATTCATACCACAATAGATTACAGAGGTTATATGCTGTTTGGATTTGATACAGGTAAAGTGGCCAAAGTGCCGGTTTTGGCTTATGAAACAAAAACGAACAGACGTAAGCTTGTTAAAGCGTACTATGGTCAGGCTAAATGCCAAGGGATTGTATACGCCAGTGATGAAGAGTATGTTAAGCTTACAAGGGAAGATGGCAAAGCAGCAATAGTAGCAGTCAATATGATTGGTGAAAAATTGAAAAGGGATTCCAGTGGTATTCAGGCACTTAATATTACCAAAAAAGTAGCCATGAGTCAGATAGAAAAAATGCCGGAGCTGACAGAAAAAGAGCAGAAACTAGCCGCTAAAAGTATACCGGCAACAGGTAAACAAATAGAGATAGAATATACCCAAGGAGAATAAGTCGTGAGAGAAAAAATAAAACAATCTAAAAGAATTATTGTTAAAATAGGCACTTCTTCTTTAAGTCATGAAAATGGCAAGGTCAATCTCGACAAAATGGAGAGATTAGCAAGAGTACTTACCAATATTAATAACTCAGGCAAGGAAGTGGTGCTCGTATCTTCAGGTGCCATTGGAGCAGGTATGCAGCGTATAGGAAGAAATAAGCGGCCAGAAGATCTGCCTTTAAAGCAAGCAACAGCGGCTATAGGGCAGGCTATATTGATGCAGATGTATCAAAAGTTTTTTGGAGAATATAATCAAGTGATTGCACAGATCCTACTGACAAAAGATGTTATAGAAGATGAGATTAAAAAAATCAATGCTAAAAATACATTTGAGACATTGCTAGCATTAGGTGTTATCCCTATTGTTAATGAAAACGACTGTATTTCTACAACACAAATAGAAGGGTATAGATTTGGGGATAATGATACATTATCGGCAATGGTTGCACAACTAGTAAATGCGGATACGCTGATTTTATTAACAGATATAGATGGCCTTTATACAGATAATCCTAAAGAAAATACTGAAGCCAAGCTGATTCCTAAAGTAGAGGCAATTACGCCTGAAATCGAAAGATATGCCAGCGGAGCTGGTTCGCACTTAGGCACTGGGGGAATGGCGACCAAGATTTTAGCTGCACAAATTGCAAAAACCTGCGGAACAGATACCATTGTCGCTTCCGGAGAGCATATTGAGATATTAAATGCGTTACTTCAAGGAGAAGAATTAGGCACATGGTTTGTAGCCAATTAGAAAGGAAGTTAGTTATGGAAATGAATGAACTTATTCAAAAAATTAATGCATTAGCCAATAAACAGAAAACATCAGGGCTTTCATCTGATGAAAAAGATGAGCAGGCGAAGCTAAGGCAGGAGTATTTACAAATATTTAGATCTAACTTTAAAGATCAATTAAAACATACCAAGATTCAAACACCAGATGGTGAACTTCATCCCCTGAAATATATGCCTCATGATGACAAAACCACAAATTAGACAAATCATTAAAGAGCAAAGAAAACAGCTGACAGTTCAAGAAGTCAACAAAGCCTCTTTAGCAATTACAAGGCAGCTCCTAAAGCTAGAGGTATTTGAAGAAGCGGCAGCTATCTTCTTATATGCTGCATTTGAGACAGAGGTACAAACAATCTGTTTGGATGAACAGGCAAGGCTTATGGGGAAAAAGCTTGCTTATCCTAAAATTGAGCTTAGCACAGGGGCAATGGACTTTTACGAGGTGCAGCATTTCAGTGAATTGAAGCTTAGCAAATTTAAATCAATGCATATTTTAGAACCATCACCTTTACAGCATAAGCAAATAGTACCAGGTCTTAAAGATGTAGTCATTGTGCCAGGGATAGCTTTTGATGGCTATGGCAACCGGATAGGGTATGGCGGAGGGTTTTATGACAGATACCTTAAGCGCTATCCGCACAACTATAAAATAGGTATCTGTATGGCTTTTCAGCTTATCTCCCCTATTGAGGCAGAAGTTTTTGATGTGAAAATGAACTGTGTTTTATCAGAGCAGGGGTATTATTTGCCATTTTAGGAAGAATAGTATACAATAAGAACAAATGTTCTTATTTAAGGAGAAGTTGGTTATGATTACATATCTAAAGGGCAGCTTAGAGGAAATAAATGAAAATGCCATAGTCATAGAAGTTTATGGCATAGGGTATGAAGTGTTTTGTTGTTCACAGCAATTTTATGAACACACGAAGAATAAGGACAGTGTAACCCTATATATCTATGAACATATCAAAGAAGATGGACACGATTTATATGGTTTTAAGCATAAAGAAGAAAGAGAATTATTTAAGAAGTTAACAAGTGTCAGCGGTATTGGACCTAAAGGCGGCATGCAGATTTTAAATACGTATACAAGTCAAGAGATTATAAGTATTATTCTATCAGCAGATAGCAAGGCCTTAAATAAAGTGAGTGGAATAGGCCCTAAAACAGCCCAAAGAATCATTTTGGAGCTTAAAGATAGTATCGCAAAAATGGAATTTTATCATACAGACATACTTCAAGAGGTCTACCTAGGTGCAAGTAATCAAAAGGATGAAGCCATTGAGGCGCTGACGACGCTGGGCTACAGTTTGTCAGATTCTAAAAGAGCTGTTGGAGCTATTTTTGATGAGCGTGATACCAGTGAGCAAATTATAAAAAAGGCATTAAGCTTATTGGGATTATAGGAAAGGGGCAATAAAAATGGATAAAAGAATAATGTCTTCAGATTTACAGCTAGAAGATACTGAAATAGAAAGTAATATAAGGCCCCTTTCGCTGGATGAATATATAGGACAAAGTGCGATAAAAGAGAATATCAAAATTTTTATAGAAGCTACTAAAAAGAGAGATGAACCACTGGATCATGTGCTTCTATATGGGCCGCCGGGACTTGGCAAAACAACCCTAGCAGGGGTTATTGCACAGGAAATGAATGTTAAATTTAAAGTCACATCTGGTCCTGCCATCGAAAAACCAGGAGATATAGCGGCTATTTTAAATAATCTTCAATCAAGAGATATTTTATTTATTGACGAGATCCATAGGATGAGCAAACATGTTGAAGAGGTGCTTTATTCAGCAATGGAGGATTATTGTATCGATATTGTAGTAGGTAAAGGGCCGGCTGCAAAATCTATTAGACTGTCTCTTCCAAAATTCACTTTAATAGGCGCTACTACAAGAGCAGGTATGTTAAGTGCACCCCTTCGGGATAGATTTGGGATTATCGAAAGATTAGAGTACTATTCAGTAGATGAACTCAGTACAATCATCACAAGAACAGCGAAAATCCTAAATACATCTATTACAGAGGAGGCGGCAAGGGAACTTGCCAGATGCAGCAGGGGCACCCCTAGAGTGGCTAACAGACTTTTAAAAAGAGTAAGAGATATAGCACTTATTAAATATGACAGACCGATAGATAAAGAAATTTGTTTAAAGGCACTTGAGTTATTAAATATTGATACAAATGGTTTAGATGAAATTGACCGTAGAATTGTTCAAGCTATTGCACATCAATTCAAAGGAGGTCCCGTGGGCCTTGACACACTAGCGGCTGCTATTGGAGAAGAGAGAGATACCCTGGAAGATGTCTATGAGCCATATTTAATTAAACAAGGTCTCTTGCAGCGTACGCCGAGAGGGAGAATGCTGACACCGTATACTTATGAACTCTTTGGGATTAAATCCTACTAAAAAGTGGTATTTTGTAAGGGGATATGCTATAATTACAAAAAAAGAAGAAATAATAACATAATGATAATGATGGGGTGTTATTAAATGTCGAAAAATAAAGTGGAGGTTATCATAGGCGGGAATATTTATGCCCTGCAAGGAGAAGAGTCTCAGGAACATATCCAAAAGGTGGCAGGGTTAATTGATAAACAGATAGCAAGTATTCAAAAAGCTAATGTAAGAACCAATTTAAATACTTCCAAAATTTATATGTTAACAGCCCTTAATGTAGCAAATGAATATATTAAAACTCAAGAGGAATTGGCCGCATATGCAGATGAGTTAGAAAAGTGCAGTGCTGAGAATTTAGCCCTTAAAGATAAGATTCGGGAAATGACATTAGAACTTACAAACATGAAAAATCAGATGACAAGTACAAACATATATCATAAGAAGAATGACCATACTAACAGGGGGAGATAGAAGCTTCCCCTGTTAACTATATGACAAGAAAAGGTGAAAAGATTTTGAAAAAGGTAGAATTATTAGCTCCAGTGGGCAAAATTGAAAATGCTTATGCGGCCATAGAAAACGGCGCAGACGCACTATTTATAGGTGGAAAATTATTTAATGCCAGACAGTATGCGGATAATTTTACAAATGAAGAACTGGAAGAAATCATCAAATATGCAAAGCTCAGATCAGTAAAGGTTTATATTACAGTTAATATCCTTATCAAAGAGACAGAAATAGAAGCATTATTTCATTATTTAAACTATTTAAATGGATTAGGTGTTGATGGAATTATAAGTCAGGATTTAGGTGTAGTGAGATTAGTGAATAAGTATTTTCCGCAGATACCTTTGCATGCCAGTACGCAGATGACTGCCAATAGTTTAGAAGATGTGTTGTTTTTACAGAAAATAGGTTTTAAAAGAGTCGTTCTTGCAAGGGAACTCCATTTAGATGAAATCCGAAAGATTGTAAAAGGCTGTGATGTTGAAATAGAAACGTTTGTCCATGGGGCATTATGTTATAGCTATTCAGGACAATGTTTGATGAGCAGCTTAATAGGAGGAAGAAGCGGGAATCGTGGAAGGTGTGCACAGCCTTGCAGAATGAAATATACTTTACTTAAACAAGGTGAACCGGTTGGTCAAGAGGAATATGTCTTAAGTCTTAAAGACATATGTACTGTGGCCTTTATACCAGAACTTATACAAAGTGGTATAAGTTCTTTTAAAATAGAGGGCAGAATGAAATCACCGGAATATGTGGCATCAGTTGTTAGAACCTACAGAAAATATATAGATTCAGCAGAAAAGCAAATGGGGTATAAAGTCGACGCAGAAGACATAGAGACAGTAAAAGGTGTGTTTAATAGGGGAGGATTTTCAAATGGCTATTACCTTGAAAAACCAAATAAAGAGATGCTCACGTCCATAAGTCCAAGACATATGGGAGTGAAGGCAGGAGAAGTTACTTATTTTTCCCATAAGACGCATCAGGCAACCATTTTTTTAGAGAAGGAACTAAACCCAGGAGATGGGATAGAAATAATACGTAGTGGTCGTGAAAGTGTAGGGACCGGCATCTCAAGGCATTATGAGAAGGGGGCAGTGATTCAGTTGGTTTTTGATAAATACATCCAAAAAGGAAGTGAGGTGTATCTAACAAAAAACCATACATTGCTTAAAAATTTAAAAAGCACCTACAATCAATCGGTTAAAAAAACACCTATTGATCTTAGAATTTATTCTAAAGTAGGTGAACCTATTAGAATACAGGCAACTTGTAAAGCAATCGATATAGTGTACAGCGGCGATATTTTAGAAGCGGCGACTCGTGCGCCCATTACCAAAGAAAATGCGCTCAAACAGTTGACTAAGTTTGGGAATACCCCATTTATTCTTAGTCAGCTTGAGATAGACTGGGATGAGACGGGCTATGTGGCTATAAGTAAGCTGAATGAGATGAGAAGAGAGGTTGTTGCTCAAATAGAAACAAGGCTCTTACACCATGAAGCAGAGGGGCCTAAAGCCTATGCTCCTATACAACACCCAAGGGGAAGAGAAGAAACATTTTGGAGCATAGGAGTAAGAACTTTAGAACAGTTGGAAGCGGGGATTAAGCTGCCGCAGATAAAAGCTGTTTATTGGGAATGGCAGTATAACAATACACTGAGTGAAGAAGCGTATCGCCTTTGTCAAAAGGCTGATAAGTTTTTTTATCTTGCTTTACCGCATATTATAAAAGATGAGATATATGAGCGATTTAAAAAAGATATTCTTTATTGGGAGACACAGCCTATAGAAGGCTATTTAATAAGAAATTATGGGACATTTAATCTGCTAAAACATAGTTTAAAGCATAAGAATGTTGACTATAACTTAAATATAATGAATAATGAAGCTATAGCTATGTGGCATGAGCTGGGCGCACATCGCCTTACGCTGTCGGTAGAAACACCTAGAGAAGAGATACAAGCCTTGCGGGGGATTTTGGAAAAAATAATTTACGGATATTTGCCTGTTATGACAACAGCTCAGTGCCTGCTTCAACAAAATGGACTTTGTAAGAAACAAGATTTGAGCCAAACAAAAAATGCGTATGCAACCTATGAGCTGCAAGATAGGAAGGGAGCTAAATGGCCTATTGATACAGACTGCAAAGCGTGCAACATGCAGATTCTAACAGAAAAACCACTGGTATCTCAAGACGTTCATAAATGGGGCTTCGAGAATCTAGATTACTTAAGATTAAATTTTACCAGTGAGTCACCAGAAGAGACAAGAAATATTTTAGAAATTTACCTTGGAGAAGAAACTGCTAAGATGAAAGCCATCAAAGGTCTGTCTTTTAAGTCTATTGAATAAAGCAGGTGAAAGAAGTGGGATATTTTAATTTAATGATTTTATTAAGCCGGTATATTTTTGCGGGATTTGGTATATTGTTTGTAGCAGTCGCTTTTAGTTTTATGAAACCTTTTATAACCTATTCCCTGGGAACAGTAGGTGAAAAAAATAAATTTCTTTATCTATGCATCGCTTTTTTTCATTTAGGAGGTGTCAGCATTATTGCTGGCAAACAACCGGATTTACAAATAAGGATAACTGTGATTTTAAATGGATTAATGGTGTTTTTCATCATTACGCTTACATTATGGTTATTAAAACTATGGCATAGACAACATGAAATGATCCTCTGGAATCTGGTTTTTTTCTTAATGGATATAGGGTATCTGATGCTGGAAAGGCTTGACCATAACCTTGCTACTAGGCAGGTTATGGCTTATATGATAGGGATAGCAGCAGCTTTGATTATTCCGAGTATTCTCCCTGTTCTTATCCACGCTAAAAATAAATATTTTTATTTAGCTCTGTTAATGATGACAATGCTTTTGCCATTTTTCTTTGGGGATGAAATTCTAGGAGCAACCAATTGGGTGCAAATAGCAGGTATTAGCTTTCAACCTTCGGAAATAGGCAAAGTGGCATTGGTGCTGTTTTTAGCTTCTCTATTTTCAGAGATTAAACCCAAGTCCAAGAGGAAGGTCCTTGGGTTTTCGGCTGTGGTGGTGTTAGGTGCACTGGTTTGTTTGGTGCTGCAAAGAGATCTAGGTGCAGCTTTGTTATATTATCTGACTTTTTTAATGATGCTTTTTATAGCAACAGAAAAGGCTGTCTTGCCTATACTAGGTATGTTTCTAGGGGGGGGAGGAGCAACTGTGGGGTATTTTGTTTTTTCACATGTAAGAATCAGAGTAGAGGCATGGCTTGACCCTTGGAAAGATATATCAGGGACAGGGTATCAGGTGGTACAAGGATTATTTGCCCTAGGAACATGGGGGTGGCTGGGAAGTGGCTTAACAAGGGGGGCGCCCAATAAAATCCCTTTTGCAGCAGCGGATTATATCTTTGCAGCCTTATGTGAAGAATTCGGGAATTTAATAGGTATTGTTATTTTATTTGTGTACTTAGGTATCATACTACAGTGTATGCAAATCGCACTAAAACAAAAAAGTGCATTTAATAGATTTGTTGCTATGGGAATAGCTACATTATTTGCGATACAAACTTTTATTATCATTGGTGGTGTACTCAAGCTCATTCCGCTGACAGGTATTACTTCCCCCTTTTTAAGTGCCGGAGGGTCGTCATTTGTAGTAAGTATAGGGATGATTGGCATCATGACTTATTTTTCATATCAAGAAAGAATGGTTAAGATAAAGGAAGAGGATCGGCGTGGATAAAAATAAAAAAATCATTTATAGTGTGACAGGTATTTATGTAAGTCTATTTGTGGTATTGATAGGCTATATGATTTATTTTACCGCTATCAAACAAAAGCAAATAGCCATACATCCCTACAATACAAGACTTAATAATGTTGAGCAAGAGGTGGTAAGAGGCACGATTTATGATGCCAATATGGAGATTTTGGCAACTACCACTGAGGGGATAAGGAAATATCCTAAAGCTTCTTTATATGCCCATGCTATAGGGTATTCTCAAAGAGGAAAAATAGGTATTGAGGCTTTAGCTAATACAGAACTACTCTATCCTAACTACACCATTGTTTCACTTTTTAGAAATGCTTTTGCAGATGAAAAGTTTGAAGGCAGAGATATTGTCGTAACATTGGATGACAGATATCAAAGTGCTATTGCCAAAGCGATGGCAGGCAAAAAAGGTGGAATAGTTGTAATGGAGCCTGCTACAGGCAAGATTAAGGCTATGTATGCAGCGCCAGGGTTTGACCCTAATAATATTACTCAAGATTGGGAAGCATTAACTCAAGATACTGTGAATTCTCCGTTGGTTAATCGGACAACGAGTGGTATTTATCCACCGGGTTCTACTTTTAAAATCATAACAGCTTTAGCATATATCGATCAGATGAAAGATGAGGCAATGCAGTTTACCTATGACTGTACAGGGAAAATAACAGGTGATGGATACGCCATTCAATGTTATAATAAAACTGCACATGGTAAAGTTAATCTGGAGAGTGCTTTTTATAAGTCTTGCAATGCCTATTTTATAAAAATGAACGAAAACCTCACGGTTAAAAACTTAAAGGCTACGGCTGAAAAGTTAGGGTTTAATCATGCAATACATTTTGATATGGATTATGCAAAAAGCAGATTTCAGTTACAAGAGACAGATTCAGCTTTTGAAAAAGCAGCTACTTATATAGGGCAGGGAAAAACCCTGACTACACCACTTCATATGGCAATGCTCGCTTCTTGTATAGCCAATGATGGTGTGAGTATGAAACCCTATTTAATTGATTACTCTATGAATAAAAAGGGTAAGTTAAAAGTTAAATATCTGCCTCAGTATGAGGGCATACTTATTGAAGAAGAAATAGCCCAAAAAATGCAGCAGTTGATGATCCAAGTGGTGGATCAAGGAACCGCTACGCAGCTTAAGAGTAGTCAGATGATAGTAGGAGGTAAGACGGGAACGGCACAAAACGAGACACCACAGGATCATTCGTGGTTTGTAGGATTTGTTAAAAGGGGTGCTGAGTCCAAAAGTGATCTTGCTTTTGCAGTAATAGTAGAAAATGGGGGTAAAGGGGCAAAGGCACTGGAGGTTACTCAAAGTATACTCGATGTCTACAAACAGATTAACCCATAAAAGAAAAGACGATTATAATATTTTGGATAAAGAGGGAAGCCTATGATAAAAACTGTGAGTTGTGGAGGAGTAGTGATTCATAAGGGCAAAATGCTTTTATTATATAAAGATTATAAACAAAAATATGTTGGGTGGGTATTGCCAAAAGGAACAGTAGAACTGGGAGAAAGTCATCAGATGACGGCTTTAAGAGAGGTTAAGGAGGAAGCTGGAATAGAGGCACAAATTGTAAAATATATTGGCTCTAGCCAGTATACTTTTCAAGGAAGAGAAGATATCATCAATAAGACAGTTCATTGGTATTTAATGGCCACAGATAGCTTTTATTGTAAGCCTCAAAGAGAAGAATACTTTATTGACGCCGGTTATTATAAATATTATGAAGCCTATCATTTGCTTAAATTCAGTGATGAAAGACATATTTTAAAAAAGGCATATGACATCTACAATGAACTAAGGGGTTCAAATAATCGTTTAAATTATCCTTCAAAATCTACTAGGCATAAATAAAAACTTCCAGTCGATTTGAACTGGAAGTTTTTATTTATGCCGCTGGCCGGACTCGAACCGTCACGTATTGCTACGCCTGATTTTGAGTCAGGTGCGTCTGCCATTCCGCCACAGCGGCAAAGGGTTCTGTATTTGTCAAAACAATATCTAACAATCAGAACAAATAATATATTACCACAATATGTATTAAATAGCAATACATACTTTTATTTATTATACTATTTAATCAAGAAGGAGATAAAGGATGCATGAAAATACAGAATTACAATTAATTAATCAAGCTAAAGCGGGCAATATCGATGCATTTGAGACACTCATAAAGTCATACGAAAAGTCCATCTATACTATCTGTTTAAGGATGCTTCTAAGTGAAGAAGAAGCCTATGATGCAACGCAAGAAGTCTGTGTTAAAATATGGAGACAGCTGCATATTTTTAAGGGAGATTCTAAATTAAGCACATGGATTTATAGAATTACAACCAATCAGTGCTTAGATCTACTACGTAAAAACAAAAACAAAAATAAAAAAGAAATCTCTTTGTTTCAAAAAAATGATGACGATGAAGAGTGGATGATTGATCAAGGTAATGAAAAAGAAAACGTAGAAAAGATAATGGAAAATAAGGAATTAAAAGAAATTCTTAAAGAAGCTATCTATCAGTTAAAGGAAGATTATAAAACGGTCATCGTTCTAAGAGATATTAATCAATATTCCTACGATGAAATAGCTCAAATACTAAATATTTCCTTGGGTACGGTAAAGTCAAGATTATCTAGGGCCAGAGCCTCACTAAGGTATTTTTTAGAGCAGACAAAGGAACCTTACAGATCTTTTTTCGTCAAAATGAGTAACAAGGAGGGGACACAATGAAATGTCATGAATGTATAGAACAGCTATCAAGCTATATCGATAATAGGTTAACACCAGAAGAAGAAAAAGAAGTTGAGATGCATTTAGAAACTTGTCCGTCTTGTACTGAAGAATTGGCGATTTTAGAAACTGTTTTACAGCAGCTCAATAAGCTGAAGGATGTAGAAGTTCCTCAGACATTACACAATGATATTATGAAACGTATTGAGATAGAGTCTAAGAGTAAAAAGAACGTCTTTTATCTTAAATCCTGGATGAAATATGCAGTAAGCAGTGCAGCGGTGTTTCTTATTGTGATGATAGTGCTTCAAAATCCAAACTTTAATAGGGGAATAGATCAAGAGAATGGAACGGATAATGGGTATACGATGCAATCCAAAATGGCTGATACAGAGATGAGTCTGGCAGCAGATGAGGCATTACCAGAAGCGCCAAAAGTCGATCAAGAAAGTTCAGTGATAGCACAAAATAAAACTTCTGCACGGGGCACAGCTGATCAACAAGAACAAGTAAGTCTGTTAAGTGAGGTTATGGAGGA
>JARBTY010000076.1 GCA_029239935.1 Clostridia bacterium
CTTATTGATGAAACATAATATTAAAATTGTTTCATTGTGAAAAATTATTATATTTATATAAAAGTAAAAAAACATACTTTATATAGAAAATATAAAAAATAAGTGTATAAAATGACTAACTTCTTTATGATAAAAGCTTATATTTGATTTTAAAGTTATTATAACATGTATTAATTGACTAAAATATAATAATAAAAGATTTAATTTATCAATATTATATTAACAAAATCGCATTTATAAGCTATAATTAAAGACAGGCATTTAATATTTTCTAAGGAGATCAATTAGATGAAAAAAAACGATGTTTTAAAACTTGAAAATCAATTATGTTTTTCAGTGTATGCAGCTTCAAGAGCTATAACAAAAATATACAGACCATTTCTTGATGAAATAGGAGTGACTTATCCGCAATATTTAGTAATGCTTGTTTTATGGGAAAATAATGTTATCACATTAAAAGATTTAGGCAATAAGCTTTATCTGGATTCAGGAACTTTAACACCATTATTAAAGAGATTAGAACACATGGAACTTATTAAAAGAGAACGCTCTAAAGAAGATGAAAGGCTTTTATGCGTCACCATTACTCAAAAAGGTGTAGACTTGAAAAAAAGTGCGGCTAAAATTCCAGGATGCGTATTAGCGGGTCTCAGTACAGATGTTGGAGCGTTAATGAATCTGAAAAGTGAAATTGATGGGCTTTTGAACAATGTAAAAACACAGGAAGAAAAAGTTAAAAATTAAACCTATTTAGCTCATTCTTAGGTATAATAGAGATAAAATTATGTTATATTAGTCTTAGAACAGATTTTAAGCATTAAGACATAATTTTTAATAATCTTTTAAAATTTAAGAGATGGGGGTATGTTATAATGGAAAAGGATAAAAAACTGTATATCTTGTGGGTAACAGGGGATCCGATAAGTTCTGAAAAGATGGTTCTTCTGTATGCGATTAATAGTAAGATTAATAGTTTGTGGGATGAAGTAACGGTTATTATTTGGGGTGCATCAGCCAAACTTAGTGCTGAAGATAAGCTTATTCAAGATCAGATTGAGATTGCATTACACCATGGGGTTAAAATAACAGCTTGCAAAGGTTGTGTAGAGCAGCTTGGGGTAAAAGATAAATTACAATGGCTAGGAATAGAAGTAAAGTCAGTTGGCGAAGAGTTAACCAAGATATTACAAGATGGATATACGGTGTTAACGGTATAAATAAGCAGAAATAGCGACAAATTAATAGGGAGCTTAACAGGCTCCCTCATTTTATGTTTATATCTAAAGACAACTTATAACAAAGTTATTTTTAAAAAACAAAATTTTTATTCTATAATATTGTATACAAGAGTTTACACCGAAAGATAATAGGTGTAAAATTATATATGTAGTAAATATTAAAATTATATATATGATGATATAATTTTAAATACATATGTATAATATTATATTAAAATATTATAGAAAATATAAAAGGAGAGAAAACACATGGCAAAGAAAATGATGACAGTAGATGGCAATACGGCTGCAGCATATGTTGCATATGCTTATACCGACGTGGCAGCTATCTATCCAATTACACCATCTTCAAATATGGCAGAAGCTGTTGATGAATGGTCTGCACAAGGCAGAAAAAATATTTTTGGACAAACAGTAAATGTAGTAGAAATGCAATCAGAAGCAGGTGCCGCAGGAGCATTCCACGGTTCACTTCAGGCGGGAGCATTAACAACAACTTTTACAGCATCACAAGGCCTACTACTTATGATTCCTAATATGTACAAAGTAGCTGGTGAATTACTTCCAGGGGTATTTCATGTAAGTGCCCGTGCTTTAGCAGCACAAGCATTATCTATATTTGGTGACCATCAAGACGTTATGGCTACTAGACAAACTGGATGTGCAATGCTTGCTACAGGTTCTGTACAAGAAGTTATGGACTTAGCGCCAGTAGCTCATCTTGCAGCTATCAAAGGAAGAGTACCATTTGTACATTTCTTCGATGGATTTAGAACTTCTCATGAAATCCAAAAAATTGAAGCAGTAGATTATGAAGATTTAGCAGCATTAGTTGATCAAGAAGCATTACAAGAATTTAGAGACAGAGCTTTATCACCTAATAGACCTGTAACACGCGGTACAGCTCAAAACCCAGATATTTATTTCCAAACAAGAGAAGCTTCTAATAAGTTCTACAACAATCTTATTCCTATTGTAGAAGAGTACATTGGAAAAATGAATGAACTGACTGGAAGAAAATATGATTTATTTAACTATTATGGTGCACCAGACGCTGAATATGTTATTGTAGCGATGGGGTCTGTAACAGAAGTTATCGAAGAGACAATTGACGCTCTTAATGCAAAAGGTGCAAAATATGGACTTGTTAAGATTCATTTATACAGACCATTCTCTATTGCACATTTCTTAAAAACTATGCCAGCATCAGTTAAAAGAGTTTGTGTACTTGACAGAACAAAAGAGCCTGGTTCAATTGGAGAGCCACTTTATTTAGATGTACGTTCAGTATTCTACAATAAAGAAAATGCACCTCTTATTATTGGTGGACGTTATGGTCTTGGTTCAAAAGATACAACACCAACAACTATCAAAGCTGTATACGATAACCTTGTAAGCGATGTTCCAAAAGATCAGTTTACAGTTGGTATTGAAGATGACGTTACAAATACCTCTCTTCCAATGGATGATATCCTTAAAATTGCTGCAGAAGGTACTGTAAGATGTAAATTCTGGGGACTTGGTTCAGATGGTACAGTTGGAGCTAACAAACAAGCGATTAAAATTATTGGTGAACATACAGATATGTATGCACAAGCTTATTTTGCATATGACTCTAAAAAATCAGGCGGGGTAACTATCTCTCACTTAAGATTTGGTAAGTCACCTATTCGTTCTACTTACCTGATTGATGAAGCTGATTATATTGCATGTCATAACCAATCTTATGTGTATCAATATGATCTATTAAAAGGGCTTAAAAAAGGCGGTGTCTTTGTACTCAACTGTATTTGGGATCAATCAGAGGTTGAGCAAAACTTACCAGCTAAAATGAAACAATATATTGCTAAAAATGATATCAAGTTCTATACAGTTAACGCAACAAAGATTGCTAGTGAAATTGGACTTGGTAACAGAATAAATATGGTTATGCAAGCAGCATTCTTTAAACTTGCTAACATTATTCCACAAGAAGAAGCGATTGCTTATCTTAAAAAAGCGGTTGTTAAAGCTTACGGTAACAAAGGCGAAAAGATTGTTAATATGAACTACTCAGCAATTGATCAGGGTGTTGATTCTGCAGTGAGCATAACAGTACCAGAAGCATGGCTGACAGCAGCTGATGCAGAAGCAGCTAAAGTAAATGAGCCAGAGTTCATCACAAATATCTTACGTCCAATGAATGCTCAAGAAGGGGACAGCCTTCCAGTAAGTGCATTTAATGGTATTGAAGATGGTACATTCCCTTGCGGAACATCTGCTTATGAAAAACGTGGTATTGCTATCAATGTACCAGAATGGATTCCAGAAAACTGTATTCAATGTAATCAATGTTCTTATGTATGTCCTCATGCAACAATTAGACCATTCCTTTTAAATGAGGAAGAGCTCAAAAATGCACCAGAAGGCTTTGCAACTAAAAAAGCTGTTGGTAAAGGACTTGAAGGTTTAGCTTACAAGATGCAGGTAAGTACAATGGATTGTGCAGGCTGCGGCAACTGTGCAGATATCTGTCCAGCTAAAACAAAAGCGCTTGTTATGAAACCACTTGATTCACAAACAGAAAAAGAAGTTCCAAACTGGGAGTTTGCAGTTAAAGAAGTTGCACCTAAAGAAGATTTAGTAGCTGCAACCACTGTTAAAGGCAGTCAGTTTAAAACACCACTTATCGAGTTCTCAGGAGCTTGTGCAGGTTGCGGTGAAACACCATATATCAAACTTGTTACACAGCTCTTTGGAGATCGTATGATGATTGCTAATGCAACAGGTTGTTCTTCAATCTGGGGTGGTTCAGCACCATCAACACCTTATACAGTTAACTGTAAAGGACAAGGTCCATCATGGGCAAACTCATTATTCGAAGACAATGCAGAATATGGATTTGGTATGCAATTAGCTGTTACTCAAATGAGAGACAAACTTAAAGATGTTATGACAGAACTTTTAGCACTAGACATCGATGAAACAGCTAAAGCGGCTTTCTCAGAATGGATTGACACAATGGAACTTGGTGAAGCTTCAAAAATCGCTTCTCAAAAAGTACTAGATGTACTTGCGAACAATGATATTACCGATGCTACGGCAAAAGCTTTACTTGCTGAAATAGAAGTTAAAAAAGATTATCTTGTTAAGAGATCAGTATGGATGCTCGGTGGAGACGGTTGGTCATATGATATTGGTTACGGCGGACTTGATCATGTACTTGCATCAGGCGAAGATGTAAACGTGCTTGTATTTGATACTGAAGTATACTCTAATACAGGTGGTCAATCTTCTAAAGCAACACCAACAGCGGCTATTGCAAAATTCGCAGCTTCTGGTAAAAAATCACGTAAAAAAGACCTTGGTATGATGATGATGTCATATGGCAATGTATATGTTGCTCAAGTAGCACTTGGAGCAGACAAAAATCAGCTTATGAAAGCAGTACTTGAAGCAGAAGCGCATCAAGGACCATCTATCATTATTGCTTATGCACCTTGTATCAATCATGGATTAAAAGAAGGTATGGGTCGTACAATTGCTAACGAAGAACAAGCTGTTAAAGCGGGTTACTGGCATTTATACAGATTCAATCCTGCTCTTAAAGAAGATGGAAAGAATCCATTTAGTTTAGATTCAAAAGAGCCAACAGAAAGCTTTAGAGACTTTATTATGGCACAAGTAAGGTATTCATCACTTGCTAAACAATATCCAGAACAAGCAGAAGAACTATTTACAATAGCAGAGAAAAATGCAAAAGACAGATATGAGTCTTACAAAAGACTTGTTGACTAATCAAAAAATAATAAGCTAGACTTTCAAAATAAATTCAACTGGCGACGAATATATTTGTAAAAAACCCCTTATCTGACGAGATAAGGGGTTTTTACAAATAATACATGTCAAAATAACCGTTAAAACTACAAATAGTTGTTTACATCTCCTATAAGAGTGTTGTAATATTGAAGAGTTAGTGTAATATATAAATAGATATTATTTAGGAGGAGAAGTAGTGGAAACAACAAAAAATACAAACGTAATGGTTACAACGGCAGACCCGTCTGCACTAGGTTTATTTGGTCTTGCAATGGTAACCTTGGTGGCGTCATCACAAAAGCTTGGATGGACAGAAGGTGTGGCACTTATTATTCCTTGGGCTATCTTTTTAGGAGGTTTTGCACAGCTTATGGCCTGTATTATGGATGCTAAGAAAAACAATGTGTTTGGGGCAACTGCTTTTGGGGGATATGCGTTTTTTTGGTTTAGTGTAGCCCTTACATGGCTTATTCAAAACGGTGTTTTTGGTGAAAAACTGCAGGGGATGGCAGACTCTAAACAATTGGGATTTGCATTTATAGGGTATTTGATATTTACACTATTCATGACAGTTGGTGCAGTAGAAACGAATAAAGTGCTGCTTAGTATTTTTGTACTTATTGATTTTTTATTTATAGGACTAGCGCTAAGTTCTTTTGACATAGCCTATCATTTCACGCATTTGTTAGCTGGATGGAGTGAATTTTTGATTGCTCTATTATCTTTTTATGGTGCTGCAGCAAATGTACTTAATAAACATTTTGGAAGAGAATTTTTGCCTTTAGGCAAAGCATTAAATATCTTTAAAAAGTAGTTTTAAAAGTGAGCAACTTGAAGAGTCTATGAATAAATGTTAAAATATAATAATAGAATATATTTGTTCAAGATTTATAATAATTTGTTTCGTAATCAGTATTAGCAGAGATATTATTATACTATTTTGATAACTTAAATGAGGGATCATATGGATAATGTTTTTGAAGAATTAAAAGCATTGGGATTTAGAAATCTAGATAAAATAGAGATTTTTGCTAGTAATGAGAAACAAAAGTCAGTGGATGGCTCACAAAAAAAACATGAGGTTACTTTAGAGACTGTTTTGTATGATAAAACCTATATTTGTCCTGTTTGTGACAAGGTCTTTACGAGTAAGACTATTCGTTCAGGTAAAAATAGACTAATGTCTGTAGATACAGATCTTAAACCTAAGTATGATATGGTTAATCCAAGTCTTTATGAGTGTATTGTGTGTCCAAAGTGTGGCTATGCAGCTTTATCAAAAATATTTAGTTCAGTATCACCAAAACAGATAGGATGGATTAAAGAACAAATTTGTTCACAATATAAAAACCGGGAGTATCCAGCGATTTTAACCAATAAAGATGCTGTAGAACGATACAAATTAGCTTTGCTGAATGCTATGGCAAAACGGGTAAAAGATGGTGAAAAAGCCTATTTATGTCTGAAAATCGCTTGGTTATATCGAGAGATGGAAGACAGTGAGCAGGAGAAAGCTTTTTTAAGGTATGCACTTACAGGATTTTTGAATGCTTACAACAATGAAAGGTTTCCTATTTTTGAATTAGATGAACTAACGGTGGCCTATATCATTGCAGACCTGTACAGGCGCTTTGAAGAATATGACAAAGCCCTCCAATGGGTGGGTTATGTGATATTAGAAAAGAGTGTATCTTTGAGGCTTAAAACAAGAGGACTTCATTTAAAAAGTTTAATAAGGGAAGAGAAAAATAGTAAGATAGAAATGCTTAATAAAGAGAAATAAAAAAACAAAAAGAAGCTTAGTTTAAGCTTCTTTTTGTTTTTTTAGCAAAAAGCAGTATTAAAGAATGATTTATTTCTATGATAGCAGGCAAGTCGTAACCCATGATACAGGGTATAAAATAGAAATAATCTTATTTATAGCACTGTGCTTAATACAAAAGAGTAAAAAAGGCATATCTAGGATAAAAGCTACAAAAGTTATCAGGGTAAATTTTGTAGCTTTTATGAGTATTTATAAATATTGATACAATGTAAAGGATACTTTGTGAATATCTAGGAATTAACACACTCAAAAAACAGGAATCATAGAGCTATAAGCTAGTATAAAAAAGGCTAGAAGTATAAAAGTGTTGAATTATGACGAACCAATATTATATAATAACGGTATCGTAATGACTAAAAGGGGAAAATCAATTCTTGCTGAATAACTCTTATAAATGATGTGAAATATATAATATAAAGTCATAGAACTAATAAAAATAACAATAAATGAAATTGGAGCGAATAATATGAGAAAAACAAAGATTATATGTACACTTGGCCCATCTACAGATGATATACAGGTGCTAAGGGAACTAATGATTTCAGGAATGGATGTAGCACGTTTTAACTTTTCCCATGGAGATCACGGCAGCCATAAGGCAACATTTGATAAGGTTGTTAAATTAAGAGCAGAGCTTAACAAACCTATAGCAACTTTACTAGATACAAAAGGGCCCGAGATAAGAGTTGGTAAATTTGAAAAAGGCAAGGTAACGCTTGAAAAAGGTGAAAGATTTACACTGACTACAAGAGAAATAGCTGGTAATGAAGAGATTGTTACTGTCAATTATAAAAATCTGCCAGAAGATGTACAAGAAGGTTCTGTGATTTTACTTGATGATGGCCTTATAGAACTTTTAGTGATGCAGATAAATGATACAGATATTCATTGCAGAATTATGAACAGCGGTGCTTTATCAAATAACAAAGGCGTAAATCTCCCAGGATCAAGACTTTCGATGCCCTATATAAGCCCTAAGGATAAAGCAGATATTATTTTTGGTATAGAGACGGGATTTGATTTTATAGCAGCTTCTTTTGTAAGAAGTGCACAAGATATACTAGAGATAAGAAAAATTCTTGAAGAACATGATTGTCATAATATCAATGTTATTGCCAAGATTGAAAACAGAGAAGGGGTAGAAAATATTGATGAAATTATCCGTGTGACAGATGGTATCATGGTTGCAAGAGGGGATATGGGTGTAGAAATTCCAGCAGAAGAAGTGCCAGCTCTGCAAAAAATGATTATTAAGAAGGTATATAACAGTGGTAAACAAGTTATAACAGCCACACAAATGCTTGATTCAATGATGAAGAATCCTAGACCTACAAGAGCTGAGACAAATGACGTAGCAAATGCTATCTATGATGGAACAAGTGCTATTATGTTGTCAGGGGAAACAGCAGCAGGTCTTTATCCAATCGAAGCTGTTAAAACAATGGTTAGGATTGCTGAAAGAACTGAAAATGATATTGACTATATTAAACGCTTCAAAAACGATGCTAACCATAAATTACCTAATGTAACCAGTGCTATTTCCCATGCGACCTGCACCACAGCTCACGATTTGGGAGCAACAGCTATTATTACAGTCACTCAATCAGGAAGAACAGCTAGGATGATATCAAAATACAGACCAGTACCACCGATTATTGGGTGCACAACTTCTGAAAAGGTTTATCATCAATTGAATTTATCATGGGGTGTTATACCGCTGCTTATACCAGAAGAGCAAAAAGTGGATGTTTTATTTGATCATGCCATAGAATCAGCAGAGAAAACTGGTATTGTAAAAAACGGTGATTTAGTTGTTATAACAAGTGGTATACCTCTGGGGGTTTCAGGGACAACCAATATGATTAAAGTGGATGTAGTGGGACATATTTTAGTGTCGGGAACAGGGATTACGACAAAAAGTGCTTGTGCAAGTCTTTGTGTCTGCAAAAACGATGAAGATGCCATTAAGAACTTCAATGAAGGAGATATTATTGTGATACCTCAGACTTCAAATAAACTACTGCCGCTTCTTAAAAAAGCATCTGGCATTATTACAGAACAGGATGGATTTAACTCCCATGCAGCTATCATCGGATTGGCTATCGATATCCCAGTGATTGTAGGTGCTGAACAGGCGACAAATATTCTTAAATCAGGGACAGTTGTTATCGTAGATGCATCAAAAGGAATTGTTGCCAGCAAGTAGGGAGCGTTATGTTTAAAAAATATATAGGATTAAGAACGATCAAAACGGGAATAGCAGTTTGCCTGACTATATTTATCACCGCACTTTTAGGATTAGACAGTCCCTTTTTTGCGGCTATTGCAGCGATTATATCAATGGATAAAACGATAGTAGGTTCTTTTAATACTGGAAAAAATAGAATGATTGGTACATTGCTAGGAGCCGTTTTAGGACTGATATGTGCCTCTATCCAACCAGAAAACGCTTTGATATGTGGCATAGGGATTATAGTGCTTATTTCGGTATGCAATGTTATGAAGCTTCAAAGCTCCATAACAGTTGGAGGGATTGTTCTAATCGCTATTATGGTTAATCTCAATGATAAAACACCTTTTATGTATAGCGTTAATAGAATAATTGATACTTTTATTGGCATATTTATAGCTGTTATGGTAAACCTTATGTTTTTTCCTTATGATAATTTAGAAGATATTAAGATAAGTTTTAGAGGATTACTTGGAGAATTAGAAGAAAATATCAATAGCTATACTATAAAAAGTGGTATGTACAGTTTAGATGTCTTACAGAGTAAAACGATTAAACTAGAAAAGACATTAAATTTGTATAAGGCAGATATTCACGCTAAAAAAAAGATAGACAGCGTAAAAATGCTGGATGATAATATAGATAGGATTAAGTCTATCATCATGCATATGGAGATACTTAATCATTTGCAGATAAGTGGTAGGCCAGTAGATCTTGCAGAAAGTGAAAGTACAATAGTTTATCATTATCATCTCAATGCAGTACTAAGTTTATATGAGAGTATTAAAAAATCTTAAGAGAGCATTTGCTTGAGGAGGAGAAACAGATGGCACAGTTTGACAATATTACAATTATTAAAAAGGCCAATGTGTATTTTGAAGGTAAAGTAACAAGTAGAACAGTTATTTTTGAAAATGGAGAAAAGAAAACACTAGGTATTATGCTTCCAGGAGAATATACCTTTTCTACAGCAGATAAGGAAATTATGGAGGTATTGGGAGGAAGTATGGAAGTCAGACTGCCTGATACAGATAAATTTGTAACCTATAAAGAAGGTGAGAGCTTTACCGTTCCAAGTCAGTCGAGTTTTGACCTTGTTATTAAAGAAGTAAGTGATTATTGCTGCTCATATATTAAGGAATAGTATGAAGTATTAAATAGGCTGTAAATCTATGAAAGATAGATTTACAGCCTATTTTGTGAGTTCAACCCTATCTAGATTATTAATCCTTACAATCTGACCTTCTTTAAGAGATACTTCAAGCTGAGTATGAGGGTCGTTAGGTGAATGGGGTATAAGGTTTTCATCTACAGAAGATGATGACTGAGGGTCATAAATCATAAAGTGTCCTGTACCAGAGGGGGCAATAACAGTATAATCTCCAGCTGGTATATCACGGCCTACTAGGTGATGCCCTGATACCAAAGTGGTTTTCTTAAATACAGGGACTGGAGCAAACAGGGCAGCCTCTAAACCAGATATTTGAATACGATCGCCGGCGCTTAGATTGGTTTCAATTTTGGTAACACCTATGGTTGAATCCTCATTATGAGCATAGGTAAGTATCTCATTAATATAAGGTATATCTTTTTTATAGATAAAAAGATCTCCCATACCCTTTGGGGTGGTAATCATATATCTGCCAGGCTTAATATCTTTTCCCACCAAAAAAGATCCGCTAGGCAGTAAGACTTCCAGAAGAGAAGTTTGGCTCAAAAAAGAAGGGGGATTATTTGTGCTGGTATAATGAATGGGGTTATAAAAGAATGACTTTATGCGAGAAGCATGAGAGGTCAATAGGCCAAGAACAGCAAAGGCAAACAATAGAGGGAAAACCCATACCCATCCTGTTCGATACAAAGGAAAGCGAACTAATTTGCCACATTTATGGCATATTTTCTGATGAGATTTAATGGTTTGTTTACAGTATTTACATTTCATCGATAGGCCTCCAAATTTCCCAATTATGCCTATAGTATCTCCAACAATAAGAAAAACATACTTATTTATCATGAAAATATTGTTTAGGACATAACAAAAGGGCATATGTTTAGGAGAAAGAGTTTACATATGCCCAAGGAAAGGATGCTATAAAGCAGAACAACATAATCATACAGCTGCCCTACTTAAAAAACAAGGTAGAAGGGGTAAAAAAGATATATTTTTAGCTATTAAAGTTTAAATAAAATACCAAAAGCAGCACCGCCAAGAATATAAAAAACAGGGTGTTTTTTATACTTATTAATCAGAAAAACCATGACTACAAAGAGCAGAGTAGATTTGATATCCACTAAGTCAATGAGTTGGTGAGTCAGTTCAAATTGACCTAAGGTTATGATGGATACTTTAAATACTTCAAAACCAGCTAAAGCAATAAGCGCTGTAACAGCAGGCCTTAGACCATAAAAAGCTGATTTAACATAAAAGTTTTCATTGAATTTGTTAAGAAACTTAGCTATAAGAATAATAATAATAATAGAAGGGGTTACAAGTCCTAAAGTTGCAATGATCCCTCCAAGTATACCGCTAGAAGAGTATCCTGTATATGTAGCCATGTTTACGCCTATGGCCCCAGGGGTAGATTCAGAAATAGCGATCATGTCAGGAAGGATGGAAGCGTCTAGCCAGGTATATTTATCAGCTAAATCATAGAGAAAAGGCAAGGTAGCTAAGCCTCCTCCTAGAGCAAACAAGCCTATCTTAAAAAATTCCCAAAACAGCAGCAAATAATTCATAGACTTTTTACACCACCTATCTTTTTAGAAATAATTCCAGTGAGAGCGGAGCCAATAATAACATATATAGGGGAGATATCAAGTAATAATCCCACGATTAAGGCTGCTGTAAATAAAACAATTCCTACCCAGTCAACAACGGCTGTTTTAAGCATTTTAACAACCACATTTGCAACTAATACAGCAACCACTACCCGTACCCCTGCAAAGGCATGCTGTATAATGGGGTTGTCATTAAAACTTTGAAGGGCAGAGGCGATAAGGGTAATAATAATAAGAGAAGGGAAGGTAATCCCGAGGGTAGCCACAATGCCTCCAATAACGCCTTTTCTTTTATAACCGATAAAGGTAGAAGTATTAACAGCTATAACGCCAGGAGTACATTGTCCCACTGCATAATAATCCATAATCTCTTCTTCAGTGGCCCAGCCATACTTTTCAACAATTTCTTTTTGTAGCATAGGCAGCATGGCATATCCACCGCCAAAGGTAAAAGAGCCTATACGTGCAAAAGTCCAAAATAAAGTCCATAATTCTTTCATCATGTTACTCCTTTAAATTTTTCTATAGATATAATTATAACAGTCTTAGCATTTTTTTATAAGGGT
>JARBTY010000322.1 GCA_029239935.1 Clostridia bacterium
ACCGAGGTGGTGTATGGAGGTCTCTAAAGTTGAGGTAGCCAGCACTACAGAAGATCCGATTGACTCATTAGAATATCATTTGAAGATGAAAGCTGACCCATCCATCAAGGTGAAAATCCTTTCGGCATTTCGTCCGGATAAAGCTTTCTATTGTGAAAAGCCTGTTTTTGCAAATTACCTGATGCAGTTAGCGGCTGTAACGGGTATGGAAATCAAAACCTTTTCTAATGTAATAGCTGCTATGGAAAAACGTTTAGTATGTTTTAAAGAGATTGATACGATGATTAGTGACAACGGTATTGAGGACTTTATCTGGAAAGATGCAACAGAAGAAGAATTGGATAACATTCTTGCTAGAGCAGCTAAAGGCGAAGTCATTTCAATTGAAGAAATCTCACAATATCGTTCAGCATTTCTGATGAAAATGGGTGAACTTTATCATAAGCATGGTTTTGTCATGCAGCTTCATATTGGTACTTATCAAGGGGCTAATAAGAGCAAAGAAGCGTCTATTGGTGCAGCTACTGGTTTTGACTGTACAGATGATTCTACCAATGTTAAAAGTGTGGGTGAGCTTTTGGATCGGCTTACTAAAAGAGGGGTGTTGCCTAAGACTATTCTTTATCCTCTTAATGCGGGGCAGATTGAGCCTTTTGCTATCTTGGCAGCAGCTTTTTGTGAAGGAGGTGTTAGGGCTAAGGTACAGTTAGGAGCGCCGTGGTGGTTTAATGATCAGGCCTATGGTATCAAACGACAGTTTGAAGCTATTGCTAATTTATATCCTATTAGCTTGTCTGTGGGTATGCTCACTGACAGCAGAAGTTTTTTAAGCTATCCTCGCCATGAGCTTTATCGTCGTGTGCTTTGTAGTTATTTAGGCACGCTGGTAGAACGAGGAGAATATTTCTCAGGAGAAGATGAGCTAAAAAAAGTTGTACAGAATGTATGTTATTATAACGCAAAGGAATATTTTGGGTTGTAAGCTAATATATGAATCTTGAAGATAGAAGGTTATCGCAAAAAAAAAGTTGCAGTGACTAGTGTGTTTGCTGTACCTGGAAATATTACTTTAAAATGGTGATTAAGCTTGATTTGTATAAAAATAAAAGCTACAGCAGGAGGATATCCTCATTTGCTGTAACTATTGATAGTGCTTTTGCTTCTTTTGTCAAACAAGCGTATAGGAGTCAGAAATTCAGTAAATAGCTCATGTAGCGCATCGGGAGATGCTGATGGTAAGTCTTTGAGTGGCAGGATAAAGGCTCTGGCTTTGGTGATGTATACATAAGTATAGTCGTCGAGTTCAAATACACGGTAGATTTGTGACCACTTAAAGATGGTTTCTTCAGAAGTGGTGGATACCAGCATCCCGCTTTCAGAGAGTTCTACGGTATAAGCGATGCGAGGTGTCTTGAGTTGATGTGATTCTATCTGTCTGGTAAGAGATACTTTATAAAAGATTAAGTAGGTTGTTGGTATAAGGACTGCGCAGACACAAAATAAAATAAATAAAAATTCGCTGCCAGTTACTCGGTTAATCACACCTAAGCCTAACATTAAAAAGGGGAACAGCAGAAAGCCTACCCAGCGGTTATGCAGCCGAAAAGCATTAAAATGGCTGAAGTCAGAAAATACTTTGTCGTCTATTTGCGTTTGTACTCTTACAGTATTTTTTTCCATAACAAGTACTCCTTTCAATTTTTATTTAATGAGTTGTATGAAGATTGTAATCCAGTATAACACAACTTTTTGGGAGAAACAAAGAAATTACAAAAACGTTTTATTTAAATGTCAAAATAATAGCGTATTAAATATGAAAATCAAATAAATATTTTAAAAATGCACAAATAAAAATAAAATAATAAAAATTTATTGACTTATTCGATAGATAATGATACTGTTTTGTTTGACAAATAAAATAAAACGTTTTAGTAAATCTAGTTAGATATGGGGTAATGCCAATGGAAAAACGCATAACAATCAAGGATATTGCCCAAAAGGCAGGGGTATCAGCTGGTACAGTTCACCGTGCGCTGACGGGTAAAGCAGGAGTTGGAGACGAATGCCGGGAACGCGTGATACGGGTGGCCCAAAAAGAGGGGTACCGACCCAATTATGTAGCGTCCTCTTTAAAACGTAAAACACTTAGGATTTTTGCAGTATTTCCAGGACCTACTGAGAATAACAGGTTTTTTTATACGCAAGTATGGCAAGGGTTTAGAGATTATATTCAAGAAATCAGTGACTACAATCTTTCAATTATAGAACTGCCTTACTACAATGGTTTAAACAATCAAGCAAATGAACTTCAAGAGGCTTTTAAGCGTTATGAAGGGGAGATTGACGGACTTATAACGGTAGGGCATGTGGATGAGAGAGGCGAAGCAGCTATTAGAAGCTGCATTGAGTATGGTATTCCAGTCATGCTAGTGTGTGATGACATCAAAAATGCCGCTCGCATGGGCTGCGTACAAGCTAATTATGATGTCACCGGGCGGATGATTGCAGAACTTTTATGTAGTCAGATACCTGAGGATAGCAGTATTTTGATGTGTGGAGGAGATGTGATGGTATCGTCTCATTACCGCATGGTTCAAGGGTTCGATGCCTATCTGGAAGAGATAGGATCTCGTATAAATGTCATTAAGGTAAATGGTTATCATAATTCAGAAGATGTACGTGCTCGGATCAGGGGGAAGCTGGAAACTGAAAAGAGCATTGATGCAGTTTGCAGCGTCAGCGCCCGTGGCAGCGTCATGCTGGCAGAAGAACTTTCAGCATTAGGGCTGGCTGGAAAAGTAAAAGCTATTGGCAGTGACCTTTTTGAAGA
>JARBTY010000077.1 GCA_029239935.1 Clostridia bacterium
GCTATGACAGGAAGACAAAAAGAAGTGATGTTAAGAAAAGCTGAAAGGCGTATCAAACCGCTGACACAAAGTGAAGATATCGGTGAACTTTTGGGAAGGCTTGATCAAATTCTTGCTTTATATAATGAAAGACGGGAACAGATAGAAGATGAGGTGCATGAAGTTGTAGAGGGTATGACCATTTACAATTTCTACAAAGATATTTTAGGGTATACAAAAGAGCTTAAGAGAAAATTAAACTGATTAATAAACCAAAACGGATGAGGAAGGGGATTGTATGCAGCAAAAAACATTAAAACGTGCAGAAAGGTATGCCGTAAGTCATGATTATGCAAGCCTTGAAAAGGATGATATTAGGGCCAAATCCCCAACTTTATTTGTTGTTCTTGGCAGTGAAGTGAAAGAAAGTATTGGCATCATCAAAAAGACTATGGATCAAAAGATTGTTAATGCAAAGGGAGCTGCGTACTTCTATATTGGGCTTAACGATACTTTAGAAGAAGAGCGGGTCGTTTCATTATCCTTGCCTTTTGAAGTGCAGGATGAAAAAACCTATAGAAGCACTATAAGTGAAAGATTTCTCCAAAGCTCAGAGCTGCTTTGCCAGCTTGGTCAAAAGGTGACTCAAATCAAAAATATGATTTTAGAACAACATAGGCTTTTTCGCTCTTGGGAACAACTCTATATTTCTGTTGTGTGTGCGGCAGGAGATCCGGTAAGCGTACTGTTGCCGGACATAACCGTGTTTTTAAAACAAAAGCTTTCAGAGGATTTCAAACAAGTTTTTATAGATTTATTTGCGATAGTAGATGAAGGGGATGAAGTCCGCTTGGCCCTGAGGCAGGCGATGACGATGAGTCTTTTTAAAGAGCTTGATGATTATCAGGAGGAGGCTTATCGCTATTTAAAACCTATAGAGATATTGCCGGGAAATATAAGTATCAATATGGCCTATGAAGGCCCGCTGTTTGAGTTGATTTATGTACTCACGGACAGGAAAGAAAACGGACAAAAGATGAAGCAGGCTAAACAGCATCATTATGAAACCTTGTGTTATATGGGACTTCTTAAAAATAGATATCAAAAAAATACAGAAGGTCTAGATGCCAAAGAGCAATACAACAGTACGCTGTTTCGTCATAATATCTTTGAAAAAGGACAGCATAGATACGCATCTTGTAATGTAGCAAAAGTAAAAAGGCCTGGGATAGGCATCTATATGGCAGCGGCTTACCATCTTTACAAAGAGTACATGAAGACTATTATCTGTGAAGAAGAGGACGTTGTGGCTGATTTGCTGGATCGGAGCGGGTTAAGTGAGGAAAGGCTGAACCGTTTTGCCAGCGGTGTCCTAAAAGGAAAAGAAAGGCTTAAAGATATCTATACTTTGATGTCTAACCAAGTCAGTTTTAAAGAAATTAAAAATAAGAGCTTTAAAGATGCAGAGATCATGCTTTATCATGAATCTTGTGAGGCCTTTTTTGAGGTCAATTTCAGAGCGGCGGCAGATATAAAGAAGAGTGAAGATATAGGGGCAAAAATCAAAGCAGAAATCCGCAGTCCTTATGCAATCAGTGAACTATTTAAGGAGTCGGGCCAAGCTGCGATAAGAAATCTCAGAGAACAAGTGCTCTTTAAAAAAGCAAAGCTGGAGACGCTTATGAAAGAGAAGGAGCAGGAACTGGTAGGCCAAAAGATTGGGACGCCTTTTACCCTATTTGACAAGAAATACTTGAGGGATGTCAAAGAGTATCTGATTGATGAAATTTATGAACTCAAATATAAAATACTCTTTGAAGACATCAAATTAAAGCAAATAGACTGTATCAAAACAGCCTTGGAAGCTTTACATGAAGTAATAGAAAAGGATATTAAAAAGCTAGAGAACGTGGGGCTGCAGCTAAAAGGTTTTATGGAGGAAGCCAATCGGTTTGAGGAAGAATATCTGGTTCAAAATGTCAATGAATACTATCAAAAGCTAGTGGCTTCAAAAATAGAGAAACTTAAAAAAAGCTATGGCAGTCAGTTTTTTTCAGAAAATCAATTTATGGGGGACTTGCTAAGTGTGCTAGAAAAAGATCCGGAAAGCTTTTTTGAAAAGCTATTTGAGATAGAAGAGAAGTATATCCTTAGCGATCAGGCATTATTTAATCTTTCTTTTGAAGAAGAGCTGCTGGAAAGAGCCAATATTTCGGCTCAGTATGAAAATGAAAAGATTGTGGCCAAAACAGATTTATATGAAATGCTTTATGAGAGTTTAGAGGAGAATTCCAAGGCTTGTGTGTATTTGGATACTACTCAGGTCAGCTATCGGTACGAGGAGAAATATTTCTTTGCGGATAGAAAAAGTGAGTTCATAACCTATGCTTACGAAAGGGATAAAGTGTCTAGGAATTATAAATTAGGGTGTGTCCATGACGAAAAGAAAAGCAGCATAGAGAAAATCCAGCTTATTGGCGGTTTTAAGCTGACAGATTTGATATTAACAAGGTCTGCGGCTAGGTACTATGAGGTTTATAGGGACGAGGGGTATAGATTTCATGGAGATAGAGGAGGCGAGGCGTAGATGGGGAGCAGGAGATTTAGTGTATTAGCCGTTTTATTCAGCCTATTTGGAGGTGGCATCACACTGCTTTTGGGCGAGGTGATTTTTAGCTTGAGGGGCAGTTTGCCGGAATATGCGATGATGGGACTGTATTTTGGGATAGGTGCATTGGTTTTGGCTGTGATGATGATGGTTGCTCAAAGCATGTCACCGGAGCTTATAGGCGTGCGCTGGAAGACTCATTACTTTAAAACATCTCTTAAACTGCTTATTCCTTCCACGGTAATTATGGTGGGGCTTAGTGCATGTTTGCTGCAATTGATATATGGTGCGCAAATAGGAAAAGGCAAGCAGATTCAAGATGTTATAATAGCCGTGGACACATCAGGAAGCATGAATGATACAGATCCAAATGGAGAGCGTTTTATAGCACTTAAGGGGCTTATTGATGAGATGAAGGGAGATAAGAGGGTGTCGCTGGTTACCTTTGATGAGGAGCCTCACACGGTATTTGATTTTACCACTTTAGATGAACCTATAAACATAGAAACGATGAAAGAAGCTATTGACCAGATCGTCAACAGCGAAGAGGGACTGACGGAGATAAGGCGGATGGTAGAGTATGCCTACGAGAGTATAGAGCAAAGAACGGATAAAAGCCGGGGAAGCAGCCTTATTATCGTATCCGACGGAGAGCCTACAGATGGTTCGGATCAAAATATCCCGTTATTGATTCAAAAATACACAGAAGCCAACATTCCGGTATATACCATTGGTATGATGCATCAGACCAGTGAGACGGAAGAGTATCTAGAAGCCATTTCAAACCAAACAGGAGGCAAGCATTTTAGTGTGTCCCGTACAAGTATGCTCAAAAAAACCTTTGAGAGAATCCGTTATAGTCAGGAAAGCAGAAATTTGCTCGGAGAAAGAGCGGGATATGTGAAGAATTCTGCTGTCTACAGTTGGCTGAGAGTGATATTGTTAACACTTCTTGGAGGGCTTATAGCGCTTGGGCAAGGGTTTGTATTTGACAATCGCTTTTTGGCCAAAGGACTTATCATAGGCGGTATGCTAGGGGCATTTTTAGGTGGACTTGGGGCAGAAATGCTTCTGAAAAATGAAGTGAACCCACTTTTGGCACGATGCTTATTTTTATTTGTATTGACGCTGTTTTTACCATTATTTACGTGGGTCATTGAATTTAAGGATGGCTATCATGGACCACACAGAGTATAGGGGTGAACACAATGAAAACAAGAGCATATAGCGCGGGTGATCCATGGATCGGGGCGATTAAAGCGCGTATAGATGAAAATCATATGATTATGAATTTTAAGTGGGCCAATACATTAGAGCAGGTTTGTATTTATAAAAGAAATGTACTGCGTGATGAAGAGATAGATTGGGAGCACCCCTATCGTAAGTATACCAAAGAAGAATACATCAGCTTTGGAGGTTTTGTAGATGACATTGATGAAGCGGGTCTTCTAGAGTATACAGTATGTCCGTTGACTTTTGACGAGGATGAGGCAGTCATTATTTTATACCCTCATTCAGAAAATAGCCTAAAAGTGCCTACAAAGAAAATACAGATACGGTATGCCATTAAAGAAAAAAACAAGCTGTTTAGTCAGAGGAAAATAGTCGAAATGAATGTTTTCTGTGATACAGACCTCAAAAAAGAAATGATTTGTTATACAAAGAAAAAAGGTGCTATTCCTGTGAATGAAGAAGACGGTGTGCAGTTTAACTTTATGAAAGATTTTAGCGCAGGGCATAATACGCTGCCAGAGATAGAGATTGACAGAGACGAACATATCAGGATTTATCTTGCAAAAGCCGTAAAACACAGGGAGTTGTATTGGGTTTACAAACAATAAGGAAGGTGAATGAAGCGATGGCATTTTTAAAAAATTTATTAAGTGGTTTGGAAAAGAAAAAAGTTTTGCCTGTTCAAAAAAAGTTCCCTATCGTGTGCCCCCATTGTTTCAGAAAGTTTGAACCAGAAGAGGTGGTATTTAGAGCAACTCATTCGAAGGAAGATGATGAAGAATATGCTTTGCAGGAAGACGAAAAGCTCAATGCCTATCTGGAGAAATTCAGAATGGAAGGTATTGAAGAATTAGAGGCTGTGATAGATCCAAGGACTATCCCTATCGAAAAAAGTGTATATGTGGATGAGGTACTTATCAGTATTAAGGATAAATATGATATAGAAACTAAAAAAAGGCTTTGCCCATTTTGTCACAATGACTTGCCCTACTCAGCAGGGAGGACACCAAGCAACATTATTGCTATTATAGGAGCCTCTCAGGTTGGCAAGTCTGTTTACATGACTTCGCTTATTCATACGTTAGAGACGTCAACGGCACATAACTTCAATGCTGCCTGCATGCCCATAAACAGCGATACAAGCAGAAGGTTTAGAGATCAGTATCAAGATCCTTTATTTGTGCAAAATACACTGGTAGAGTCCACCCAAAAAGAGAAAAAGCAAGAGCCTTTTATTTTTCAGTTCAAGTTTAAAGACACTCAAAAACCGCCGTTGAGCTTGGTGTTTTTTGATGTAGCTGGAGAAGGCATGGTGGAGGAAGAATATATTGATCTTTATGCAAATCATATCAAGAATGCAACAGGTATACTGTTTTTGGTAGATCCGTTGCAGCTTTCAGCTATCCGAAGTAAGATTATTTTGAATCAAGGGGATAAAAGCGGAGATTTTACCTCTAAATATCAGGAATCCAGAGATGTCGTTGTGACACTGGCAGAGAACTTTATAGGACTTCAGGAAGATGGTAAGACCCCTATTCCAACAGCTATAGTTGTTACAAAAAGTGATATGCTGGAGTATCTGGCTAAAGACGGCGATGACTATGTTAAGGCCAACAGCAATATTTTTAACAATTATGTGCATAAGGCGCATTTTAATTTAGATGAACATGAAAATATAAGCGGAGAAGTTCAGCGTTTTATAGAAAAGGTGGATTTAGCTTTTATGGATGCTATAGAGGTTCATTTTAGCAATGTTTCTTATTTTGCAGTATCTGCTCTAGGGCAAAATCCAGTGGAGGGGAAGGTTGAGGGAGTCATTGAGCCTACCCGTGTAGATGAACCTTTCTTATGGCTCTTATATAAGCTTAGGTTTATAGGCGCAGGTGAGAGGGTGAAATAATATGATAGAACAACAATATTATACGAGAGAGCGAGGAGGACTTTTTAGTGAACGGGATGGATATGACAGTATAGCAAAGTCCTCAGGACTCAGACTTGACTTTATCAAAAAAAATATCCATCCGCTTTGTCAGTATGATAGTCCTAGTGAGCTTCAAAAGAACAGTGAGCCAGATGAAAAGAGTTATCCAGCCAGCTTTATAATTATGCCTGTGCCATCAGGAGAGATGATTGTAGGACAGGCAGTGTATAAAAGCAAAGACTTTACGGGACTTAGATCTACTTTTTTTATGCATAACTACGTTTTTTCAGGGGATGAGAAACAGGATTTAATGAGATATCCAGCCAAACTTTTTGGGATGACAGGTTTTGTCAATCAGTATGATATCCATTTAGGAAAAGAATTGCCATCCCTTGCGGAGGTTCCATTTGATAAGGCGTATGGCGTATTAAATGGCAGAAAAAGCTTGATGGAGACGTTAGGAATCACAGAAGCACTTTTTAAAAAGATGCTCTATGCCATTTATGTAGCCTCTATTTCTAAAAAGAAAGTGTATATCAGCTTGGATGTCCCTATACAACAGCTGACGCATCATGCCAAAGCACTGCTTTATCATCTTTATACCTATCTGCCTACGATTATCCTTAAGGATTTAGGCGTGAGTACTTATTCAAGAACCCCAGAAGCCAAAAAGGGCATTCACATTATGTTTGTGGAGAAAGGGGCAATCAGACAAGGGGATTCAAAGGCTGAAAAGGAATTGGTTTTTGATTTTGTCAATCAAAGATTTTTGAATGTAGATGTGAGCGTGGAAGATAATAAATATTTTGAACTGGCTTTCAAATATGCTGCTAATGGGCAAATATGGGAGATGTTTAATGAATTTATAGAAAAAGTAGCTGCACCTATGGATAGCAATGAAGGAAAAAGCCTAGGGCTTCACCACAATCTGGCACTGCTTTTTGAGCTGCAGCTCTATATGCATAGCCAAAAGGAGTATAGTTTAGAATATAAAAAGGACAGAACGCATTTATTAAAAAACACTGCAGTTTATATCAACCTGTCTAAGGATGAAAAAACAAGAAGGCAACTGATAGAAATCATGAATTATGTGATCCAGCTGTTAGAAAAAAGGCTGGAATATGGAGAACTGCTAGATTTTGAGGAAATTAATGAGGTCATCAAATTTAAACAATATGTTTCTCTGGATGCACAGGGATTAATAAAGCTCTTAATCCGTGATTTGAAGCAAGCTTTAAATGGGAGTCAATACCCTTATATTAAAGAGGTATTGGCCAGAGTGCGCCAAGATGAAAAACTGTACGTAGAAGTTTTTAAACAATTGTATGTAAGAGATGAGTTAAGACAAACTATAGCTTATAGGGTAATAGAGGATACGTTCAAAGATATAAAAGTACTTGAGAAGTTTATAGCGGCGATGAATGCATTAAGTCCGATAGAAATACTGCTTCAGGAAGATGGTTATTATCAAAAAGCTTCAAGAGAAGCGCTCTCTAACTGTATGCAAAACGGTATGAAAAATGCAGAGGGTCAAGTGAAGCTGCTAAAAACCATGCAGACTTGGTGTGCTGCTAAAAGTGAAAAAATATATGATTTATTATTGCAGGATTGCGAAGACTATTTTTTGAAAACCATTGAGCTGAAGACGGTAGAGTCAGAAAAAGAATTGCTGGGCTTACATTTTAAAAAGAGGTATACACATCTCAATTATGACATAATAGAGCTGTACAAAAGTTTTAAAAACCAGACTTTTTCATCATCCGAGGTAAAGGATATCCTGCTTGAGAAAACACAGGAACTCATCAAAAAATATTACAAAAAATCAGATCCAAAAGATGATTTTCAAATACTTATTTATGGGTTTTTACGTCTAGCCATCAACAAATATGGGGAGAAAACTCTCTCTTTAGATCTTAAAGCCGTATTGAGTTTTTTATATGCTAGAGATGTGAATGCCTTGATAGACTTTATCATCTGGAGCAAGGAGCAAAAGAGCTACATCAATCAGGCTTCGTTTGACAAAGAGGTTGTACAATACTTTCTGAAACTGAAAACAACTAAACATAAGGTGCCTAAAAAAGCCCTAAAAGATAAACTAAGTGAAAATAGTCAAACAAAAAGACTTTACCGAAAGATAAAAGAGTCTCAACAATCTCAATTGACCAGAGTTATCAATCGGCACAAAAGCGCTGCAGTTGCTGTAAGTGTGTTACTGATTTTTTGTATGTCCTTTGGAGGGTATTCTATATACCAGTCAGCTATGCAGAGGGATGATGGGTCAGTGGAGGAACCGCTTATCGATGCGGTCAATGGAGAAGTACCAGTGACAGCAGATAAAAGTGAATCAGGACAAGATACCCTTGATAAAGAGCTCCCAAACGGGGATACTCTCAATACACAGGATATAGACAATGCTCAGGAAGTGGATCAGTCTCAGCCTGGGAGCGAAGCAAATGACGTGGATAATATCAGTCCACAAAACAGTGCCAAAAATAATGAATCTGATACGCAGAGCACAGAGGCAAATGAAGAAGGTCTCAACACGGAGGGGCTTAACACAGAAAGCCCTCATACAGACGATCTCAATCAAGAAGAGGTGGAGCAGCAATAAAGGCCTAATATTACGCGGGTCATTAAGACAGATACTGCAAGCGGCATTATACTACCTAAAAAGGAGCTGACATGAAACAACAACGTTCAGATATACAAAGGAGTCCTAGTGATTTAAAACCTGGACAAGAAGATATTAAACTACTGATTAACATCATAGTATGTCTAGTGGTTTCTTTCTTATTTTTTATAGCCATGGAGTTGATACAACGAGGAACCGTAGGAGCTGGGACTTTTACAAGGAATTATAAAGGGGTGGCACTACTTAATTATATGCTATTATTTACCATGATCACACCAGCTATATTGGTAAAAAGATCGCACTTCGCAGCTGTTGTTTTGGCACTGCCATGGGTTGTATTAGGCTATATAAGCACTATGGTTACAGGCTTTAGAGGTGTACCTTTCAGCTGGTCAGATATCTATAGTGCTGGTGAAGGGTTATCCATTGCCAACCAATATATCACAAAGGAAATCATCATTAAAATAAGTATAGGAGCAGTTTGCATTTTAATTTTACTGACAGGCTGTTTTTTTATAAGCTTTAAAGTGTATCGGGTAAGCTTTGTTAAGAGAATAGTGGTATTGATACTTATGATTGGATCAGGTTTATCTGGTACCCATTATTTGATTAACCAAGGGGTTGTGGATATCACACAGTGGGATATGGCCATTTCATATGACAGGAATGGTTTTATTTATTCCTTTATAGAATCGTATCTAACCACTTTTAGGAAACAAACAGATAATTATTCAGCTGGAGCGATTGAACAAGTGGTGGAAAGTATAGAAAAAGATCCGGTAAGTCAGATTACAGAAAATATAATAGGTATTTCTAATGAAAGTGAATCAGGTAGTGAGGGTGAAAAGCCAAATATCATTATGGTTCAGCTGGAAGCTTTTTGTGATCCAACCATTATCAAAGAAGCTATTTTTAATGAAGATCCGATTCCACATTTTAGGAAATATTTCACGGAAGGGTATAGTGGACATCTCCAGGTCCCGACGATAGGAGGCGCCACTGCAAGGACAGAATTCGAAGTGCTTACAGGGGTAAGCCTAGATTACCTGTCAGCTGGAGAGATTCCTTACAACAGTGGATTAACAAATAAAGAACCTATCGAAACCATTGCTTATGTTTTAAAAGAAAAAGGCTATGCAACCACGGCCATCCATAATTTTGAAGGGAATTTTTACAGCAGACATACAGCCTTTGAGAACTTAGGGTTTAATAGGTTTATACCTATGGAAAGTATGCTAAATCTGGTCAAATACAGGGCGTTTCCAGAGGACCACGTGTTGGTAGAGTACATTAAAAGAGCAGTAGAGACCACCGATGAAAGAGATTTTATCTTGGCAATAACAGCTGGTTCTCATGGACCTTATAGTACAACACTTAATGAGGGGAATGAAAAATATGTGAGTGGTTCTTTTGAAAAGGAGACACTGCATCAGCTGCAAAATTATACCTCTCTTATTAGGCGGACAGATCAGTTTGTTGGAGAATTAGCGGACTACGTGTACAGCCTTGAAGAGCCGACAGTACTAGTGGTGTATTCAGACCACTATCCTTTACTGGAGGCTACAGACTTTTTAACAGAGAAGCAGAAATTTGATACCCCTTACTTTATCATCCATAACCAAGGTAAGCTGCCAACTGCTCAAGATAAGGATATTGAGGCTTATCAGCTCTCAACAGAGGTTTTTAATCTTAATCAGCTAAAAGGCGGCGTGATGAATATCTTTCATACTGCTTATAGAGGTAAAGAAGATTATCAAAATAATCTTGAACTCATGCAGTATGATATGTTGTTTGGGAAAAAATTTGCGATGAACAACAAAAATCCCTATACCCCAACGGTTATTCAAATAGGGTTAGATAAGTTAGAGATTACATCTGTAGAATATGAGGATGACTATCTGATTATCACGGGAAGTGGTTTTACAGAAAGCAGCAAGATTTTCATGGACAACAAGCTGGTAGAAACAGAATTTGTGAATGCATCAACCCTTAGAGGAAGAGCTATACAGGGGAATACTAAAGTGGTGCAGGTTAAATTACTAAGCAGAAATAACGGGTCTATATTAGATTCTAATCACTATATTTTAGGGGAGGAATAGACAAAATATAATTTTTTTTGAGATTTATAAAAAAAAGACTAGCCATAAGCCGAAATGTTTGGTACAATAGCTAAGCAAGCAAAATATATGCAGCAAAAATAGCTGCGGGTGTGGCGGAATTGGCAGACGCACTAGACTTAGGATCTAGCGCCTACGGCGTGCAGGTTCAACTCCTGTCACCCGCATTATAGCATGAGCTAAAAAGAGACCACTTTAAAAGTTAAATGACTTTTAAAGTGGTCTCTTTTGATTTTTAAAATTCAATAATAGGGTATAAAGAGGGATATCTGTAGGGGGCGGCAAGATAAGCAGGGATATCTTTCGGCTCTCCACGCTTTTGCCCACAGCCTTAACCTGAGACCAGCCGAAAGACGCCCTCACTTACCCAGTTGATATTGGTGAATTTAAAAATCAAGAACCCTATGAATTTAAGCTTTTGAGTACAAATCATGATACAATTATAGATATTAATTTATGAGGGGAATGAAAAATTTGATTTCTTTTTTGAAAAAGTGGTTTAAAGATTCATATAGTGATAATTCCTTATTAATCCTATTTATTTGGGCAGATGCTCTATTGGTATTTGAATTATTAATGCCTTTTATGGAGGCTTCTTTTGCATACGTTACTAAATATTTGTTTTTGTTTTTACTTATTTATCCTACAATTTCATTAAAAAAACTATTAAAAAATGATAAAATTAGAAATTATTTATTAGCTTTATTTATTGGTATTTTTGTAATCATTATTTCTTTAATTAATTTTTAAAAATATAAAAATAGAAGGGGGGTATCTTAATATAAATTGGTTCCTTCTTGATTCACAGAAACTTAATGATAGAGTGTAAGGGAGGCTATGAAGGGGGCCGCAAGATAAGCAGGGACATCTTTCGGCCCTCCACGCTTTTGCCCTCGGCCTACCCGAGTCGTGCCCAAAGACGTCCCTACTCACCTTGCTAAGCCTGCGTAAGTCACAATATTAAGCTTACACTGATGATTAATGAAATAGACAAGAAAAACAAACTTATTAGATGGATAATCGGAGAGCCTTCTTGGTGGTCCTATAAAGTATGAGATTAAAAATTTGCACGATAGAGAAGACATTAGTAATTCGATTGATACGTTTCATCTTAATGAAGTATATCAGACACATCAAGATTATGTTATAGAGCTGATAAAGAAAGTTCAGATATATAATGATGGGCAATTCACGGAGTATCTTGAAAATTTTGGCGAATTATTTAAAACTAAGGATGAAATGCAAAGAATAATATTCGGTAATTACATCCAAGAGAATAAACTAGGAAAGCGACCATTAGCAAAGCTAACTAAAGACTTGCTTGACGATTTAGGGGTAAGAATTGAGGAGTGAGTATTTTAAACAAGGTAGAATCATAACATCTGGGATAGCAGAGCTATAATCTAGGGCACTGCAAGCATAGGCAATAGAGTCCAAGAACTACTTCGGGTTTGTGTGATAATAAAAAGATTAAAATGCGAGTAGCCAATCTATTTTCAAACTTAGTTGAAAATAGATTTATTTTTTGTGCTAATAATGAGAGGTTAATAAGTAATGTCCTGCTTAAAATACTGTTGCAATATTTCAGCTGAATTATAATAAGCAAGATAAGAGAGTATGTCTCTGGGCACGGGTTTGGAAAGGCTGTGGCAGACTGTTCAAAAACTAGTTCCAATCTAAATCAATCAAAGCCTAGCAGGGGGAGTTTAGGGTTTGGAAGTTACCTCTGGAGAATTTCGTATAAAAATCTTAGCAGTTTATTCAAATGGCTTTTAGCTCGCACTGTTTTGTACTATAAGTGTAGGTACTTTATCTCATTCGATTAGGTATCTACACTTATTTTTATTATAATAAGGATATGGGCGAATG
>JARBTY010000323.1 GCA_029239935.1 Clostridia bacterium
TTTGTTTTACAACAAAGATATTTTTGCAAAAGCAGGTATTGAAAAAGCACCTGAGACCCTTGAAGAGATGGTGGAAGATGCCAAATTAATCACATCAAAACTTTCAGGAGAAGGGATATATGGTTTTGCAGCAAATATGAAAAGCGCCGCTTCAGCCCTGTCTCGTTCTTTAACATATTCAGCTGAAAAAGAACTGGGTATCCGTTTTGGCTATGATTTTACAGCTGGGCAATATGATTTTACAGGTTATGAAAATGTTGTATCAGCATGGAAAGAGCTTTTATCACCAGCAGCAGCGTTTCCAGGCTGTGAATCACTGGATATTGATCCTCTGAGAACACAGTTTGCGGCAGGTAAAATCGGTATGTATATTTCATTCACTCACGCCGAACCTGGGGTTTATAAAAACCAATTCCCAATGGAACAAGAATGGGCATGTGTTCCAATTCCTACAGCCGGTGGAAAAGTAGTTGGTAAACAAAACTATACACCACTTAATGGTTATTTATTTAATTCAGAAAGCAAAAATTTAGAAGCTGCTTGGAAAGTTTATAAAGCTGTTTTTGCAAATGTTGACAATCTGGTAGAGTATTATGAACAAGGACTTGGTATTTCCAGTATACCAGCCGTTATTGAAAAAGCGAAAGCTGCAGATATTTATGTAAACAATCCTACTTTGCTAGTAGGCGATGGGGATGCTATATGGCCAAAAACACCTCATGAAAAAAACACGGATGCAGTAATTGTTGAGGGACAGACAATGTATGATGCCCTTGGAGAAATGATTTTAGCCAATAAAGACATTAAAGCAGGTTTACAAGATTTGACCAATAGATATAATACAGCTCTTAAGGCAGGCATTGATGAAGGAGTCGGCAAAGAAATTAAAATTTCTGGTTTTGACCCTATGAATCCATCGAAGTAATACAAAGTTTAAAAATGGAGCTTTAGAGCTCCATTTTATTTTAAATAAGGAAGGAAGGATGATTGTGAATCTACAAGCAGCAGCAAAAACAAGAATACAGAGTTCTCCTGCAAAAAGAAAAGAAAAAATTATTGATAATCTGAGGTCATACAGCTTATTGCTTCCAAACCTTATTTTATTTATAGCCTTTTCCGTTTACCCAGTCATTTGGACATTGAGATATGTTTTTTATCGTTATGGAGGTTATGGTTCGGGCGGCCCTAAGTTTATTGGGATTGAAAATGTTTTACGGGTATTCAGGGATGAAATCTACTGGAAATCTGTAGTAAATACCTTTGTCTATGCAGGAGCGAAAATCTTATTTACGATACCTATTGCTTTTCTATTAGCGTTATTTCTTAGCAAAAAAAGAAGGGGAAACGGCCTTTTACAAAGCATCATATTTGTTCCAACGATTATGAGTGCGGCTGTTATGGGACTAGTATTTTATCTGCTTTTTAATGTCTATAACGGACAAATTAATCAATACTTAATGGATTGGCAAATTATAAAACAACCTATTAACTGGCTTGGAAGAGAACATGCGATGAAAACATTGGTGATCACTGCAGTCTGGGGAGCAATAGGTAACTATATGGTATATTTTATTGCAGGTATACAGCAAATCTCAGAAGATGCCCTTGAAAGTGCAAAAATAGATGGAGCAAACAGATTGCAGTCAGTTTGGTATATTACGATTCCTATGCTAGGACCTATTCTTAAGATTATCCTTATGCTCTCTATTACAGCAGCGTTTCAAGATATGAATAATGTTATGGTTCTGACAGAAGGAGGGCCGACTAATGCAACAATGGTTATGGCATTATATGGTTATCAGTATTTCTTCCCCGTTTCAGCTACAACGATGATAACACCTCAATATGGGTATGGTGCCGCGGTCAGTGCTGTATCAGCAGTTATTGCAGGATTTGTAACGGTTATCTATCTTTTTGCATCTAAAAAATTAGATGATATTTATTAGAAGGCGAGGTCAAAAAATATGCAAAAAACAAAAAACATAGGCCTCGAGCTTATTGGGCTTTCATTTATTGCCATCATGCTTATATTTACAGTATATCCTATTATCTATACGATTTTAGGATCTTTTAAAACCAATAGTGAGCTAACTTTAGGAGGAAGCTTTGTGCCAGCAGTATGGCACTTTGAAAACTATTATCAGGCTTTTGTACAGGCGGATTTTACAAAGTATACTTTAAACAGTGTGGTAGTCAGCTTAACGACCATGGTTGTCGGAACAGTAACATCTGCATTGGCGGGTTTTGTACTTGCAAGGAGAACCTTTGTTTTTAAGAAACTAATCTTGGGTATGTATATCGGATTGATGTTTATAGCTCTGGGGTCGGTAACACTTTATCCTATCTATAGCATGCTCACGGCATTTAATCTTAATAAATCTATTTTTGGTTTAATATTGGCCTTAACAGGGGGGCAGGCAGCTCATGTTCTCTTAGTTATGGGATTTATAAAAAGTATTCCTAAAGAACTGGACGAAGCAGCAACCATTGATGGCTGCAGTGTATATGGTATATTCTTCCGTGTGATTCTGCCGCTGATTAAACCTATCTTAGCCGTAGTAGCCTTATTTGTATTTAGAACAGCATGGAATGACTATATTACAACATTGGTTATGAGTATTTCAATGCCTAATCTGAGAACATTAACGGTTGCCGTGGTTCAACTTAAATATTCTGTGAATGCTGCAGCAGAATGGCATATCATGCTGGCGGGAGCCTCAATTGCGATTTTTCCTATCTTAATTGTTTATTTCTTCTGCAACAAACAGTTCATAGGGGGCTTAACGGCCGGAGCTGTTAAGGGATA
>JARBTY010000324.1 GCA_029239935.1 Clostridia bacterium
TTTTGGAAAGCATCCTATGGTGCCTGAAGCAGAGGATATTGGCATACCTTTCTGCGGAGGCTATGCTGTAGGCTATCATGCAGTGCAGGCTTACCTGAAGAAGACGGGCAATTCAATAGAAAAAGCTACGATTATAGATGGTGATGAAATCATGAAGTCATCAGGTTATTTTGATGTTTAAGTAAACAGCTATAGTTTTTGTAGTATTATGGGCATATGCTGCGATAATAAAAGTTAAATAAAATAAAGACCGTATTGAACACATGTCTCGATACGGTCTATCAATATAATTGTTAGGCTAGCTGTTTGAGTAAATATCAGAAAACTCAATATTTATTCTTTCCACTTTGTTTTGGTCTTCAAAAACATTTTTTTCATAAGATGCTGAAGTTTCAGAAAGCATTGTTACTGGCAGCTCAATTATAAATTCACTTCCTTTTCCATAAATACTTTCCACGTTGATAGTCCCTTTATGCATTTCTACAAGTGACTTTACAAGCGATAAACCAATTCCGCTGCCTTCATGATTTCTTGTAAGGGACATGTCTACCTGTTTGAATCTATCAAAGATTGCTTCAAGTTGATTCTCCGGTATTCCTAATCCATTATCCTTTATTGAAATTAATACACTGTCTACTTTATCATGAACTGAAACCCAGATTTCGCTGCCAGGCTTGCTAAATTTTATGGAGTTTGAAATCAGGTTCAAAATAATTCTCTCTATCTGATCTGGGTCACAGGACATAATCTTCTCCTCTGTATCCGTATCAAATCCTACATAAATCCCTTTGCTTTCCGTATACTCTACCACAGAAAGGGTTATATCCTCTATCAAGCTTACGATGTTATAATTGCCAGGATGAATCTTATATGCATTTGATTGGAGCTTAGTTAAATCTATCAAGTTGTTAATGAGCCTTAGAAGTCTGTAACAATTTTGTCTCATTACAAGTATATGTTTCCCAATATTTTTAGACAAACTATTTTTTAGATCTTGCTTTAAAAAAAACTCTATTAGCTGCACTGCTCCTAGAATTACATTCAAAGGAGTTTTAAATTCATGAGATACATTTGTCAAAAATTCACTTCGCAATTTATCATATTCAAGTTCTGACCTTAGATTCTGATTCTCTATACTTTGTTCATTAATCTTATTTATCATCCTGTTAAAAGCTTCAGCCAAATTATTAACTTCTATAGGTCCATCTGATTCAACGTAGCTGACCACGTTGTTTTGATTCATCTTATAAATTTGATTTTCAAAGTTTTTAATAGGAAGCGTAGTGTTTTTCTTCAGCAATAGACTAGCTATAACAATAGCAATAAGAGAAAGCAAAAGGATGGAATTTGATCCTATATAAAGTGCTCTTTTTGTATCCCTGAAAATATCTCTTTTCATGATAATAGTCAAATTTGCCTCTGGGCCATTCTCAATATTTCCAAGGCTGATGGAATCCATCAGTTCATTATTAATGAATCTAAGATTGTTAGTGGAATTGTTTGAGTTGGTCGTCTTAATATAGTCAGCAACGCCATCATGCATTTCAAAATCATGAACAATAGTATTGTCGAAACTTATGAGCACCTTCTCATTTAAGTCTCTTTCTATTTCACCAATGAACTTTGGTGAAATCTTTTTAGCTACTATTAAAACTCCTCTCTGCTCACCCTCATAATTGTTATTTAGAATTGGGCTTGCATAAAATAAGTAAGGGTCTCCGCTATACATCAACATACCTTTATTATTAGAATCATTTTCACGATCATATATACCTTTTAAAATATTGGAGATACCTTCAACTTCCAAGAGCTGTGATATGCTGCCGCTTTTCATGCCAAACTCATCGATGACTTCTTTATCTCTGTTTATTACAACGGAAAGGTCAACATTAAAATTTCCAGGTATCCAGCCAGAATAGTTCTTATTAAACCATTCATAATCTTTACTGTTTATATTTTCATAGGCATCATCCCAAATGGAGTAGTCCTTCGTGATCATACTGAGCTCATTTAACTTGGCATCAAGTATATTTTTTGCCCTATCCTCTAGCACTAGAATATTTTTTTTCTCAAGTTTTAAAAGAGAATTTGAAATAATAAAATTATTGAATATAAAGGAGATTGCTAAGGGGACTATTCCAATTATTAATAACGCAGAAAAAATTCTGTTTTCTATGCTTCTGTTCAGGTTTAAGTGGTTTCTCATATCGCAATCCCCCGATTATACTACTGATTTTTTTTCATTGAATAGATTGATAAATATATCTACAAGCTCTGGATCAAACTGTGAGCCGCTGTTTTTAATGAGCTCATGTAGAGCATCCTCCACAGACACACTTTCTCTGTAAACCCTTTTAATGGTCATAGCAGAAAATGCATCTGCAATTTGAACAATCCGTCCTTCAAGCGGAGTATCGGAGCCCTTTATTCCATTAGGATAGCCATTGCCATCAAATCTTTCATGATGATATTTGATTCCACTTAGTGCGATTTTAGATATCGATAAGTCTTTAAGCATGTCTAAGCCATCTGTAACATGGCCTTTTATAACTGTATACTCTTCCTGTGTTAGCTTTCCTGGCTTTCTTAATACTCCGTTAGGAATATATAATTTGCCAATATCATGAATTAGTCCCGATATATATATTTCTTTTACATTCATTTCAGAAAGGCCTAAGGCTTTTGCGAGCTCTGCGGCATACTGTGCAACATATTGAGAGTGAATATAAGTGTAGGCATCTTTTTCTTCTAAAGTTTTCAGAAATTGTTTGCACTTATCTGGAAGTTTTATTTTATCAAGCACA
>JARBTY010000325.1 GCA_029239935.1 Clostridia bacterium
ATTTATAATGTTACTAAATGGCTACAAAAACATTAAAATGAGCCGTAAAATAACGGCCTAGCTGGTTCATAATAAATAGCTTTTGCCTTCACATCAACGATATCTATCTCTGGATATCTTAGGGCTGTGAGCTTTCCTCCAAATACACAACCTGTATCAATATTGACTGTATTGTTGATCATCTGCACCTCTTCATGGGGAGTATGTCCATAAACGACAAATGCTTTGCCATAGTAGGCTTTAGCCCAATTAAGTCTTATAGGTAACCCAAACTCATCCGTCTTTCCGGTTGTTTCCCCAAACATGGCCAAATCACGGATTTTCCGTGAGCCTCTGCCGTGTAGTTTTTCCTTAAGTCCCGCGTGTGCTACTACCAGCCTCCCTTCATCAAAAACATAATGACTGATAAGCCCCTTTAAAAACGCTTTGACATCTTCTATAAACGCCTCTGTCTCCCGCGACATCTGCCCCAATGTCTCTTCCAGCCCATGGGTAATTTGAACATTTGAACCATTTAACTTGCGCTGCAATTTACCATCATGATTTCCGAGTGTGCAGTAGGCTTTCCCCGACTTCACCATAGCCATTACAAGCTTTAGAACCTCCATACTTTTTGGCCCTCGGTCAACTAAGTCCCCCACAAATACTGCGGTTCTGCCTTGTGATGAACAGGCCATATATTTGTCTCGTTCTACCCTATAGCCTAACTTCTCAAGCAGTTCGCAAAGTTCATCATAACACCCATGAATATCCCCGATGATATCAAAAGGCCCATGAATATCCCTTTTATTATTGTAAAGCTTACTGCGTACTCTCTCTGCTATCTGAATTTCTTCTTGACTGTTTAATAGGTACACATACCGAAATCCTTCTTTCTCTAACTCACCATTCTGATAGGTTTTTTCCTCTTCTGCCTCTGGTATATTTAGAACAATAGCCACTGGAAAACAATGATACCTTTTTGCAAGTTCTACCATACGCTTTCTATCTTTATTCTGACCAGTTCCTATATCAATAACGGTTAGCTTTGCTGATGCAAGCCTGTCCTCTATCATCTGGTATAAACCCTGTTCTCCCCTATGCTCTGTAGGATTTTGATCCTTTTCTGCACCTAAATCTGGTTCTCTGAAATCATTCGCACATAAAATCTCTTCCGGCTTAAAATGCTTTTCGGCAAAAGAGGCTCTTTCCTTGTCAGATGAGCCCATTAACACCACTGCCGATAACTCTGGTATATCTATTTTCATTGTGTATCACTCCCATTGTTGAAGCCTGTTGTGTACTTATTTTACACTTTATCTTATTCTTTATTCGTCAGGCTCCACATATCTTGCCACAACAAAAAACAGTTCCTATGAAACTAAGAACTGTCTGATTTTTTCAATATAAATTCCTTGGCCTAATTTTGCGTCCGATTTTATGTATGATTTTACTGGCCACTGACTAAACTCTTCAATTTTTCTTTACCCAGCTTATTGAATAGCGCAATAAACCTGCCGATGAGAAGGGCTGAGGCGATTGTTCCAATCCCAATGCCTATCAAGTGCCTTTCTATGAGCAAGCTTATTATGATACTGACCAAAACAGAGACACCATCAAATATATTTTTGATGTATCCAAACTCCTTTTTGACCTGCATAGCAATTACCTGAACTAAGCCATCCGGTGCATTGGGTACAATCTGCATAGTCACTGTCAATACTACCCCAAGAGCCGTTAATAAAATAGCTGCACTTAATAATAAAAATTTCCCTCCAATAGTGCCCGGCTCAATCTGTATCAGCTGATTAAAAAAATCTGTATACTTACCAAACAACACACTACAGGGCAATTGTAATAAAATCGAAACCTTAAAAGTCTTACGCAATAAAATAATTTGGACAGCAATATAAATCCCATATACCATCATGGTTAATGTTCCCAGGCTTATGCCTGTTATCTGTGAACATACATAGGGTATGGAGTTAACTGCTGATACCCCAAGGCCTGTTTTGGTATTGAGTACAACACCTAATGAAAGTATTCCTAATCCTATAATGTAGATAAGTACTCTTAATATTCTTCTCAATATCCCATACTTCCTTCATCCTTAACTCGCGACATGAGCTCTTCACCAAACTTTAAAACAGCTGTTTTTTGTGTAGCCCAAGAAGTCACTAAGCGAATAGCCACATGGCCCTGGTCTACCTTCTCCCAAATATGAAAAGCATACTTCTTTTGAAGTTTTTCAACTAACTCATTTGGAAAAATAGGGAAAATTTGATTTGAAGGTGAGTGGGTTAAAAAAGCAAAGCCAGCATTTTTGATTTCCTGCTGCAACAGTTCTGCCATTTCGTTTGCGTGTTCTGCCATCTCCATAAATAAATCATCTTTAAAAAGCTCTGCAAACTGTATACCGATAAGTCTTCCCTTTGCAAGAAGGGCTCCTTTTTGTTTAATATGGAATCTAAACTCCTCTGAAAGAGCTGTTTTACAAATTACAAGTGCCTCACCCATCAAAGCACCATTTTTAGTACCCCCAATATAAAAAGCATCCGTTAAATGCCCAAGATCCTCAAAGGTCATGTCATTTTCTTTAGAAGCCAAGGCTGAACCAAGTCTTGCCCCATCTAGGTATAAAATCAGATTATTTTTCTTACAAAAGTCACTTAAAGCTTTGAGTTCATCTTTTTTATAAATAGAACCTACTTCTGTAGAATCTGAAACATAGACCATCTTAGGTTTGACCATATGTTCATCTGTATGGGTATCCAGCACCCATTGAACATGCTCAGGTTTTAGCTTGCCATCA
>JARBTY010000326.1 GCA_029239935.1 Clostridia bacterium
TCATTTTTTCGCGGAGCCTTGCAACATGAGCCATCACGGTATTATTGTTATCTAGGTATCTTTCGCCCCACACTGCTTCAAAGAGATCTTCAGAAGAAACGACCTTGCCTTTGTTATTGCATAAATGCCAGAGAATTGAAAACTCTAGGGGTGTCAGCGAAAGTGACTTGCCGTGGAGTGTGCATTTGCGGCTTTCTTTATTAATGACAAGGCCCATAAAGTCATATTCGTTCTTTACTCCTTCAGGTTCTTCAGGGTTTTCGTTAGGGTTATACTTTTTGTACCTTCTAAGCTGCGTTTTTACCCGGGCTGAAAGCTCTAGGGGATTAAATGGTTTCGTGATATAGTCATCTGCGCCAAGGGTGAGTCCCATGATCTTATCTATATCCTCAACCTTGGCTGTCAGCATGATGATAGGAAAATAATACTTTTCTCTAATCTTTTGACAGATCTTAAAGCCATCTATATCTGGCAGCATCACATCTAATATGGCAAGATCAAATGTTAGCTCTTCCAGACACGCCAAGGCCTCTTTACCGGTATAAAATTTATAGACATTGTAATTATCGTTTTTTAAGTAAACTTCGACTAAGTCCGCAATAGGCTGTTCGTCATCTACCACTAGAATATTAATACACATAGGAAGCCTTCCTTTATTTTCAGTATGCATATAATTTAACCAAAATACAAAGAAAATAGTAATTTTGAAACAGGAAGAAGGGATTCAAGATAAAGACGATAATAATAGATTTATAGATGTTTTAGCATTATTCCCAATGTTGTCAAAAAAACATACCAAAAAATTTATTTGATTAAAACTTTTTGAAATTCATATCTGAGTATTAATTTATAGGAAAAGATAATTATACGCCGCCTAGCATTTAGCCTAGTCGGTCTTTTTAGTTTAAGAGAATATAAGCCAAGCAAGGAGTACATTGTAATGATAATAGAAATAGATAATTTGCGAATACTTGACAAGAATAGAAATAAAGCATATCATTATAATAAACCGACGACGGTTTATTTGATTATTGATCCTATCCAGTATCTAGAAAGGGGTTTTGATAATGAAAAGTAAAAATTATAAAAAGTGGGATGTACATCATCATATAGTTCCGGATTTTTATGCTGAAGAAATGAAGAAGATGGGGATGAAGGATTTCAATACCATTAAATGGCCAAATTGGAATCCTGAGTTTTCTTTGAAAATGATGGGTACCTTTAATATTGAGAAAGCCTTTGTGTCAATTTCTGCACCAGGCGTTTATTTTAAGGATGTTGAATACAGTAAAAGCCTTTCTAGGAGATGTAATGAATATATTGGCAGAATGGTAAGGGATTATCCAGAAAGGTTTGGAGGTTTTGCCTCAGTACCTTTGCCAGATGTGAAAAGTGCCTTAGAGGAACTGGTATATGCAATGGACACGCTTAAACTTGATGGCGTAGGATTATTGTCCAATGTAGATGGAAGATATCTTGGTGACGTGGCCTATCGTGATTTTTTTGCGGAGCTAGATAGAAGAAATGCAGTGGTGTATATTCACCCCAATGGCATTTTAAAAAGGGAGAATCATCAGTTTCTAAACCCACTGTATTTATGGCAGAATGATACCACTAGAACGATCATAGATTTTGTGAAAAGCGGATATCATAGGGATTATCCAAATATTAAGTGGATTTTGTCTCATGGCGGAGGCATATTGGCACCACTATACAATACATTAGTAGCAACTCTTAAGGACGAAAATCCAACTATTGAGTCTGAGCTAAAGGTGTGGAAATCACAGTTATTTATTGATACGGCATCCAAGGCTTTTGACGAGCAGATCCCTTTTTTACTCGGATTTTCGGATGAGAAGCATGTTCTATTTGGCAGTGACATTGGGTGGGCCAATAAAATGGCAGTATCAACCGTTGTAAAAAGCTATAGCGGTCTGGATGAAAAGTTCGGTCTTACACCAGATCGAATAGAGGATATTTTTATGGGAAATGCTAAGAGATTATTTACCCAGGATAAAATACCGGTAAGTCAAGAAGCACCTATCAATATTAAAGAAACCAAGGCATCTAAAGAAGCCTTAGATTCAGACAGTATAGCTTATCACTGCCATTGTATCCCAGAGAGGGTACTGGAGAAAATAAGATCGGATTACCAAGAGCTTGAGATAGAAGGTATAGAACCTTTTAATGAAGAGAGAACACTAAGCTGGATGAGAGAAAATGAGTATAAAAAGGTGCTGTTATCCTTTGATTTGCCGCCACTTTGGAAGATGAATAGAAAGGATATTGCAGCGATCTTGAGACTATATAATGAAGAGGCAGCTAAAATAAGAGACAGAAATCTACAAAGTTTTGAGGCGTTTGGCGCGGTGGATATAGATCAACCATTATTTACCACTGAAGAAATTAATCATTGTATAAACGACCTGAAGATGGATGGCATCGCACTGTATACGCGAATGAATGAAACTAAGTTCGACGAATTTATGGATGAAAGGATCCTAGAAAAGCTATCGGGTATTGATGTTCCAGTTATGATTCATCCACAAGACAGCAGTGGAGATCCGCTGATAAATGACAACTATCTTGATGCGGTATATTTCATGGCAAAAGCATTTTATCTTGGGAGCTATTCAAAATATCTAAGTAATGTGAAATTTATGTTGATGCACACTGGAGGAATTCTACCCTATGTATCTCAGCCGCTTAATATACTGTTTTATATGACGATTAAAAAACCAAGAGTATGGCTTTATTTGATGGATAATATGATAAGAAAGAATC
>JARBTY010000078.1 GCA_029239935.1 Clostridia bacterium
AGTAGAGTAAAGAGGGAGGGCATCTGAGAACTGCTTCCGCAGGATTTTTAGAAAAGTCTTAGCGAAAGAGTTTCATCTGCTCTTAGCTCCACTGTCTGAGCAGGCAAGTGCACTCCTTGCCTGTGAGTTTGGAGCGTTAGATGAAGCTCTGAGCTTAGAGTTTTCAAAAAGACGAGGACTAAAGGGATCAGATGCCCTTCCTCTTTACGGGATACCCCTATACGTCTGTAACCTTTATTGATAGCTTCGCTGTCAGCTTCTCTTTGATATCCGCATAAACAATTTTTATTCGTTTAACGCTTTCATCCTCTGAAAAATGATTTTTGTAATAGATTGTTTCTATTTCATATTGAGCCTTTTCATCAAAGCGCATCACCGTAACGGATTGCTCTCCTATCAGTTTTAGCTCTCCTGGCCTAGGGCTTATGACCTCTAAATGCGTCATAAAGACTTCTTCTACTTGATTGCCTCTTGTTTCAAACTCACATTCAAATCCGAATTCGAATTCGAATTCATCTTTTATATCCAGTTGCTGACTCTGAGTATGCCATGTCAAACTGCGGTTATAACAAGTCAGTCCTTCTACCGCATAAGCCTTCGCTAAATCCATCTGTATAGAGGCTATTTCATCTGTGTTTACTTGCAGCACTTCTGCTTTATGGGCCTTGCCCGCAGCCTGATAGTGTCCATTAATAACAGGCACCGAGTGTCCCTTAGAAGAGGCGTGGAGGAACTCATAGCGCCTTTCTCTAAAAAAGTCTTTTTCATATTGGGGCGCACCTAAGTCACAAAAAATATTTTCCCCATCCCTATGTAAAATAAAGTTGCCTAGGTCATTGTGGTTATGGGGCTCATCATTATGTCCACCCTTTGCCACAAAGGCGCAAAATCTGTCCTTCTCATCTAAGCTTCTGTCAATCAGCCATTGGCTTTCTTCAAAATACCAGCATCCTGTGACAGGTTGATACTTCTCGTCATTTTTTTGCTGGAGATTCCAAAAAATATTTCTTGCCCTAAGTGCCCACTTGCTTGTATGATCCCATGAAGTGTGGGATGGAGTAGGCAGGAGGTACTGATCTATGCCAAATACTTCTGACAATCTGCCCAAAAGACCATACTCCCCGAACCACATATTGCCCGGCATATCTGAAAAGTTAATGGTATGTCTGCTTGGAAACTGCAAATACAATGGCAGCTCTGCTATTTTTCTTATTTTATCGTCCCACATCAAAAGATCAAGTCTGCCGCAGGTTCTTTCTTTTAAAAGCTCTGCAAAATAAATATAAAAACTAAAGCCATATTGCCAGTAACCTAGTCCTTCGGTCGTTACGCCGTCTTTATCAAACCCTTCAATATAAGAGGACATACTGCCCAAAACACGATGAATAATCTTAGCTAATCTATTGGTGTCCTGCATCCTGTAGAGTGCTGCACATCCTATTGATCCTGCACATACACTGGACCAATTCATCTGCCAGTCTTCCCATTTAAAGGCTCTTTTTTCATAGGATAGGAGCACTCTTCTATCGATTTCTTTTTGCAGCCTGTAAACTAATAAAGGGTGCAGCTTATCTTTGAGGAGCGAAAGGATTTCAGCAAAATAAAAGGCCGTCTCAGCTGCAAAAAGTGCAATGTCTTCATCTGCTTCTATTCCTGATGCCTCTATCTCTTCTATTGTCAGCGGCACATGGGCAGGCAGCTCCCAGCTATATTCATTGCACCAGCTCCAAAGCCTTTCTTCCAGTGCTTCTATAAAATCGCCTTTTCTCTCAATCACTTCTGCCAGCGCCAGTACATGGAGCTCATTTTTACTTTCAAAAAATAAGTTTTCATACTTCAGCCTATTACCATTTTCAAGAAAATCCATAAATCTTCTAAAGGGTAGTCGTATAACAGGCTTTTCTTTGATTTGATAAGCCTCTTTTATAAGCGTTTCTATCATTTGAACTGCTGCAGGGTTTTGCTCTGCCTCTTTGATACTGCCTACTGTTCTGATTTCATGAAATAACGTATAGCCCTTTATCTCTCCGTAGTGCAGTGCCTCTCTAATTTTCGCCAAGCTGATATTTTTCAATTTTCAGCACCCCTCTTCTTACTTTAACTTAAAGCCTCACTCTTCAAGGGCGTGGTCAGCTGCTAGATCCCTGCCTTCCCATACCTTTTCCATCGTGGATTTTTGAACGTCTTCTGTCCAAAATAGGCTCTTTTCATCTAAGCCCAGGGGCAGAAAAACTGTACTGCATAAATACAAGCTTCCTGTTGAAATATACACCTCTCCAAGGCCGGGCTGGTGGCCCCACAGGCCAATATTCAGCCAGCCTTTTTCATCAAAAGCACCCGGGGCTTTTAGACACTTTTCAATAACTTTTGTGAGTGCCCCTCGGATTTGACCTGGTGTTATCTCCTCTGGCAAGTCTTGATGCCATGCCATAGCCGCCAAATGATGAAAGGCTCCCATTCTATAAGTAATGGACCTGCCTACGGAGTTAAAGCTGCCATCAGGATAAATACTCATCTCCTGAAGCCTTGCGTACCGCTTAGCCCGTTCTGTCATACAGTGCTTATGGCTTTTAATATCTCTGTATACAGGTTCTATATGCTGCAGCATTTCTATCAAAAAAGGCTGTATGACATAGCTGTTGTAATAGTCTGCATGATAATTTTCTCCGTCACCATACAGCCCGTCTCCGCAGTACCATGCCTCCATTTGCTTAAAGGCATAATCAATCCTGACGATGTCAAAATCCTCCTCTACTTGATACAAAAAAACTTCTATCATCCCACTGAATAAAATCCAGTTACAATAAAAGGGCTGAATCTTTCGGGTCTCTTTAAAATACTTAATTATCCTTTTTTGGGTATTTGCCTCTAACCCTTCCCACAATGCACCTTTAGCTCTTAAGAAGGCTAAAGCTAAAAAGGCCGTATCAACCAACACCTGTTCCAGTAATTTCCCCTCTTTTGGGGTATATACAAAGTCATTGGCTTCTTCATCAACAGCATTGCGTATAGCTCTTAGTGCCAGTTGTAAATAATACTGCTGCTTCTCTTTTTCAGCTAGTGCGATATCTTTGGCTTCAAACCATGGCGCCATTCCGCATAGCAGCCTCGCCAGTGCTTCAAGATACGTGCAGTACTCTCTGTCTGATGCCATAGGATGCTGCTCTATAGGCATATGAGCCTTCAAGGTATCCTCTGCCATATGGGTTAATACGGGATCTGCTATCTTTATAAGGCTTTGAATCCAAAACCTTCTTGTATTTACGATTTCCTTATCCATGCCTAACACCTACCAATACATCTGCCATGTTTTATCTAAACCTCTCATCAACGCTTCCATATAGAAATAGTCTCCCCATATTACACATTCGTCAACGCCTTCTGGGGTACACGTATTATAGGGGGTTTTCTTAGAATACGTTGAGTGATAAATGAACCCATGGGTCTTGTCCTCTGGCTTTGCACTATAGTTTTGTATCAGTGACTCCATCATCTTTTCTGAAAAGCTGCCTAATTCTTCTATTTCCTGTATGCCTGTCAGATATTTCTTCATTTCATCTATCCCGCAAATGGCAATAGCCGCCGCGGAAGAGTCTCTTGGTTCATCGCCTTCTTTAAAAATCAAATCCCAATAAGGCACAAAATCCGTAGGAAGGTTTTGCTCAAAATACTGAGTGACCTTAAAAAAATCTTCTATAAATTTGGGGTCTTTAGTAAAGGTATAACTAAGGGCTGTTCCATAAATCCCCCAAGCCTGGCCTCTTGCCCAAGCCGAAATGTCATTGTAACCTTGGCAGGTAGCTCCATGAGAAGGCTCACCTGTTTCTTTATCAAAGAAGTAGGTATGGAAAGTTGAGTGATCTTCTCTGATAACATATTTTAACGCTGTTTGGGCATGGGTATAGGCTGTTTGGTAATAACTCTGATCGCCGGTAACTTCTGCCGCCCAGTATAAAAGCGGCAGGTTTAATAAACAGTCTATAATCAAGCGGTAGTTATCTTTTGCATCAAGGGGGCCCCAAGCCTGGATAAATCCACCTTTTTCTCTATACCTTCTTTTAAGTAGGTCTGCCGCCTGAAGAGCTGCTGTTTTACTGGTTTCATCTCCTGTCAGCTTATAACCTGCCACACAGGATAAGGAATAGAGAAAACCTAAGTCATGGGTTTCCAGTTCTATGTTGTTATCCAGCCTATTCTTAAAGCTTTTGACGTGCTCTAGCGCTGTCTCCTTAAAAATTTCTTCTTTTGTGTATTCATAACAAAGCCACAAGATGCCTGTGTAAAACCCATTGGTCCAGTGGGTATTATCTATCGCTTTGTAGAGCTGATTTTCACTGCATGCATTGGGGAATTTATCTTTAAAAACTTTTATATTTTTTCTTGTAATGGCCACACAATCATTTAATGCGGCCTTTAATAGTTCTTTTTCCATATGACTCTCTCCCTTATCCTTTTATACCGCTGGTTGCAATACCTTCTATAAAGAACCTTTGCATAAATATGAAAACAACGAAAATAGGAATAATAGATACCAGGGCTGCTGCCATAATCAGATTATAATCCGCTGAGTACTGTGTGATGAACATTCTGAGTCCCAGCTGAATGGTTTTAAGCTCTGTTGAATTCAGATAAATCATAGGTCCCATATAGTCATTCCAGGTTGCAACAAAGGTAAAAATCGTGAGAGTAGCAAGGGCTGGCTTAGACAAAGGCAAAATGATTCTCCAATAAATACTGTACTCATTAAGTCCATCTATACGCGCTGATTCTGAAAGCTCATTGGGAATCCCAAAATAAAACTGTCTCATAAGGAAAACACCAAAAGCTGTAAAGGCCTGCAATACAATCATAGCAAGATGTGTATCTGCCAGATTGAAGTACCTCATCATAATGAACTGAGGCACCATATAAACTTGCCAAGGGACAGCTATCGTTCCTACATAAGCTAAAAAGAGTGTATCTCTGCCTTTAAAACTCATTTTTGCAAAAGCATAAGCTGCAAAGCTGCTTGTAAAAACTTGAAGTACCGTAATAATAACCGTGAGTTTGACCGTGTTTTTTATAAATAACAATAAGGGGATCTTGGTCCAAATCTCTTGATAGTTCGCCCATCTTGGCTGTTTGGGCAGCCATTCCATTGGCAGTGAAAAAACATCATGACTCACCTTTAGGGATGAGGATACCATCCAAATAAAGGGCAGTATAATCAATACCGAAAGAAGCAGGAGCGCTGCGTAAATCCCCGCCTTACTTAAAACTTTTCTTCCTTTTGCTGTGTTAAACATACCTTCCATCTCCAGCCTCCTTTCCTACATATAACTCACCCATTTTTTTTCTGCTCTAAACTGAACTAATGTGATAATAAGTACAATAGCAAATAGTACCATTGAAACAGCACTTGAATAACCAAACTCATACTCTAAAAAGGCTTTATTATAGATGTGATAAACTAACACGTTGGTAGCCCGTCCCGGCCCCCCGTTTGTCATGATAGAAATCATATCAAATACCTTAAAGCAAGATATTGTTAACATGATACTTACAAAAAAAGTGGTTGGTGTAAGCATTGGAAGGGTAATATATCTAAATTTTTCCCATCCATTGGCACCATCTACATCTGCTGCTTCATATAGCTCTCCTGGTATTCCTTGGAGTCCTGCTAAATAAAGCACCATGTAATAGCCCATACTCTTCCACACACTCACTAAAATAATAGCCGGCATAGCCCAGTGAATCGAAGAGGTCCATCCTGGTGGATTCTCAATCCCCAGCTTCATCAGCACCTGATTAACAGGTCCCATCGTCGGATGCAAAAGCATATTCCAAACAACTGCTATCGCCACCAGTGACGCCACATGAGGGAAGAAAAATAATGCTCTAAAGAAGTTCGTCCCCCTCAGTTTTTTGTTTAAAACAAATGCAAGGCCTAATGAAGCTGCCATTGTAAGCGGTACTGTGCCTACTGCATAATAAATGGTATTAAGGAGTGATATTTTAAAAGTTTCATCTTTGAACAGCATCTTAAAGTTGTCAAGTCCTACAAATACAATAGGGTTAGACGAGTCCCACTGCATAAAGCTTAATAAAAACGAGCATACAATCGGTACAAAAGTAAAGATTAAGAAGCCTAAAAGATTGGGCAGCAAAAAGGAATACGCCACCAGATTATTTCTTAGTTTTATATTTTTTGTCTTTTTCATAGTGTGTTATGTCAGCCTTACTGACACGTCTCCTTTCATGGTTAATATAAAATATGCCTCGTCGCTACTATGACAAGGCATATTACTTTTTAAGGTGTTATTTTTTAAGTAATTCCTGTACACGTTTATCCATGTTGGCAATACCCTCATCAATAGAAGTTGCCCCTAACATGATAAGCTCATGTTCTTCTTTAAGAATCTTTTCTACTGCCGCCAGTTCTGGGTGCGGTGGCATCTCAAGCGTTACTTTCTTAACATCCAGTGCCCCTTTGCATTCCTCTGGGAAACCTTCTATACTGCTGAAAGCACTTAGAATTTCTGGTGTTTTGTAAGCTGGCAGTGTACCTAAGTCAGCTAATACTTTAGCCCCTGGCTCTGTTCCTACAAACTTGATGAATTCCCAAGCCAGTTCTGCATTCTTAGAGTTTTTATTGATTGCCAGTGGTGTTACATTACCGATTGTTTCTCCTACTGCTTGGCCTTCCATATGTGGTACCTGCGTAAAGCCCCAGTTTACATCTGTTTCACCTTTATTTTTGGTGTTGATAATACTGTTAATGAACCATGTTCCCATAGGAATCATTGCCACTTGTTTTTTGTAGAAAGGTCCACTGTAGTGGATATTAGCTGTTTTAAGTGAACCAAATTCCATAATGGATTTATCTTCATTTTGCATACCTAATGCTAATTCATAGGCTGGTTTTAAGAACTCATATTCTCCATCTATCAGCGAATGTGCCCCATCTGTGTACGCCCAGCTCAGTACTGCGGATAACCATGTGTGAGCAAATGCACCATACACTTTGCTGCCGCCTTCACCTTTAGTCAGCTTTTTAGCCAAATCGCGATAAGCATCCCAGGTAAGTTCTCCTGTTGGATAAGCAATGCCTGCCTCATCAAACATATCTTTATTGTAGTAAAGCAGCCAGTAGTCACTTCTAAAAGGTAATGCATAAAGCTTGCCATCTACTCTGATACTTTCATCCACACCCGCATAAGGTGCCATATCAATACCGTCTTTTGCAACATAGTCATCTAAAGAAATGATCTGATTTTTAGCAATCATACCTGAATAGGTCGGCATATCCTTTACAGTAAAAATATCTGTGTCATCTCCTGATGCCAACATGATTGGTGTCTTAGCGGTATAGTCAGCTGACGGAATATCAATTGGCTGTACCTTAACCCCTGGGTTCGCTGCCTCAAAAGCTTCTATAATCTTCGCCCAATAATCTGTCGTGCCATAGTCCCATACTGCAAATTTTAGGACTTGATCGCCCTCTGCTGCTGGCGCTTCTGCTGTTGTCTCTTTGGGTGTATCCCCAGACGCCGGTGCTGAGCCTTGTGTTCCAGTTCCGCTGCCGCCGCATCCTGCCAATACTCCTGAAAGCATAGCTGCTGCGCAGGCCATAGATAATACTTTTTTAAACTTTGTTTTTGCTGTCATTTAAACATCCCCCTTTGTTGATTGTGAACAAATATGTGTTTTGTTTTATAGCTAAATTATACTTATTAAAGTGACGATTTAAAATGTCATTTAATACTTTATCCAGTTTAATTATTAAGTATTAAACAAATCTTATCTGCAAATGACTTTCACCTAGTCATTACCATGGTTTATTTTTAACTTTCCTAGATTATTTTTAGATTTAAATGGATTCAAAAAAAATGGACAGGTATCTGAGACCTGTCACTACCTGCAGTACTGCTTATTAAATGGATTGTTTTCATCTATTACGGCATTAGACCTTACACATAAATTCAGTAGGTGTCATGGCCGTCACTTTTTTGAAAAGCTTGCTAAAATAATAGGGATCGTCATAGCCCAGTTTGCTGGAGACCTCATAAACCTTGTACTGATGCTCCTTCAGAAGTTTTTTGGCTTCATTCATTTTGACCTCCGCCACGTAGTCTGAAAAAGATTTGCCCTCTACCTTTTTAAAAATTGTACTGAGGTACCCTGCACTAATTTCCATCTTTTCTGCCACTTCTGGCAAAGTAATCTTAGTATACACATTTTGCCCTATATACTGTTTGACTTTATTAACTTTAAAATTGGCAATATCTAAATATTTATGACTGATAAATTTATTAAGCCCTTTATGAAGCGCTTCTATCCACTCAGCAACTTCATCAATCGTTGTAAAAGCCTGGATATTTTCAAATTCCGTATAGTCTTTATCAAAAATTTCCTGTATCATTAACTTGCCGTTAGGTCCTAAAACACTTACGATATAAACCAATTTATAACAAATCTCATAAGCATTTTGTCTAGATACACAGTTCTCAAAACGCTTGCCTATTTCTTCAAACAAGTGGTTAAGTAATGCTTCATCCCCTGTATCCATCGCTGTAATAAGACTGTCTTTTAAGTCTAAAATATCAACTTTCCCCTGGCTTTTTGCCTGATATTTCTCTTTATCACTGTAAAAATAAATAGGCAGTTTTTTATTGGTGGCTATAAGCTGTATCGCCTTTGTGGTTTCTTTAAGGGCCTCATTAAGCTGGGTGATATGATGATGCTGATTACTGATCCCTATTACAACCATCTTGCTAAAGTATTGCTTAATCATATAGTGCATACGCTCACATACTTTTATCATCAGTGCGCTATACTCATCTTCTTTTTTATCTTCTTTAGCAAAGCTGAGAAAAATAATAAATTCCCTCTCACTTCTGACAAACACATGGCTATCTCCAAAGTCTGCCAACACATCCTGACACATGTTCACTAGATAAAAAGAAGTCATCTCACTTATTTTCGTATGAATCTCATGTTCTCCTTCAATAAGCTTAAGGCAGCACAATCCATAATGCATTTCTTCCTCTATACCTAACTCTTCAGCCGTTTTTAAAAGCATCTCACGATTTTCAAGATCTATGATTCCGAACATCATTTTTCTGATGAACTCTTGCTTTAACGTATTTTTATTGTTTTCAAGATATACTTTAAGCTTTTCTGTCTTTGTGTTTTCTTTTTCTGATTCCCCTAATTCCCGCTTGAGCTTTAGAAGCAATTCCCTCAGCTCATTTTCATTGAGGTGCAACTTAATCAAATAGTCCACCGCTCCCATTTTCATGACCTGCTTGACTAACTGAAAGTCATCATAACTGCTGAGTACAATAAACTTAACAGCCAGTCCCTTTTCTTTACACTTCTCTATCATTTCAACCCCGTCCATAACCGGCATTTTAATATCCGTTATGACAACATCGGGCTTATACTTTATAATATGGGCCAGTCCTTCTTCTCCATTGGTTGCACAAGGGACTAACGTATACCCTATCTCTGCCCAGTTAAGCAAGGATTCTAAGCCTACTCTTACTAAAGGTTCATCATCTACAATCATCATTTTGAGCATGCTTTACGCCTCCTTATCTTCTATATTTTCATATGGAATACAGATATGGACTTCTGTATAAACTCCTTCTTCGCTTACAATAGACAGCCCATATTTGCTGCCATAATAAATCTTTAGCCTTTCATCTACATTCTTAATCCCTATGGCATTCATACTACGTTTGCTGCTTGAGGTGTGTTCATGAAAAACAGCTCTAATCGTCTCTTGGCTCATCCCTATGCCATCATCTCTTACAACAATATGAAGATCTTCTCCTCTGCGTTTCAAAATCACATCAATGCTGCCTGCTCCCGCCTTGGGTTCAATCCCATGAAAAATAGCATTTTCTATGATGGGCTGCAGTGTGAATTTTATAATACCTGCCGTTGTCAAAAAGGGCTCTTCGATATGATAAGTCAACTCAATTTTTCCGTTATACCTGATGTTTTGGATACACATATAGTCATCCAGCAGCAAAAATTCTTCATACAGTGGAATCTTATCATCTGTCCCTTTGGAAATATTTTTGAGGATGCTTGCTAACGCACTGGTCATCTCACTGATTCCAGTGGCTTGCTGCATAGTTGCCATCCACTTGATGCAGTTCAAAGTATTGTATAAGAAGTGGGGATTGATCTGATTTTGAAGCATCCTGAATTCTAAATCTTTTTTAATACGCTCTTCATCCACTAGTTTTTGTACCAAGAAGCGGATGTTGGTTACCATATGATTAATCCCAGTTCCAATGGTGCCTATTTCATCTTCTCCCTCAAGGCTTGTATCTACTTCAAGTTCACCTCCCGCAATTAGATTAAGGTGTCCTAATATTTTTTTGATTGGTTTAGTGAGTTCAAAGGACAAAAACACAACAATGCCTAATAAAGCCGCTGCAGTCAAAATCAATATCCCGATTGTTGCCCTTTGAAACAGCAATTTGCTGGAGTGGTATATGTCTAGTCCTGAGGTTTGAATAATCACCAGATGATTGTAGGGGTGTTTGTAATAATTGATAATATGGTCTTTCCCCTCTATATCCGTCATAATATAACCGTTGTTGGTTTGGGCTCTATCCCCGTTCAAAATATCATTGACATAGGTTCTGTCCAAAAAATCTTTCCCTATGTAGCTAGATTTTGTATGTGCAACACATTGCCCCTTAGTATTCACAATAAATAACTCATCCCCTTTAGGGATTTCAAATTGATTAAAGACATCCGCAATAAGATTTCCCTGGAAAAAAACAATGCTTTTTCCTATGGACTTTTCGCTGAGGCTATGGACAATCTCTCTGGATATAGGAAACACAAAAACATTTTTATTATATTTTTCCGGACTGACCACAAGATCTGTAATTTTTGTACCTTTATAGATCTCAAACCACTTTTTATTTTGGACACTGTCGGCGTCTATAACGGATGTATCATCCCCTATCTGAAGTTCAACCCCATTATCCCCCATAATCAGTATTTTGGAGAGGCTATTATCCGCAAAGCTATTAAGGATATATTCCTGAGCATGTTTATTAAAATTAATAATATCTACATTGCGTTTAATCTTGTCCTCATAAGGGGTGGTAAGGAGCTTATCTAGCTGCTTATTAGAATAAAACCAAAAAGATACCTTCTCTACCCTATTCAGCTGCTTGTCTACATTGGTCATAATATATTTTATATTTTTTTGATTTTTTTCAACGAAATTTTCAAAGTTTGTCCTTTCGAATATCGTCATGTAAATGATACTCAAAATGATAATAGGCGTAATGGCCAAAAGTGCAAAAAACAAAATCATTTTATTTTTAAACGTTTTTGCTAATAAAATTCTCTTCATAGCTTCACCTGCCTTAGTTAGTGATACTCATTTCTCCAAAAGTATGTATATAAAGTATATCAAAGTTATATACTTTTACCAATGCTTAATTTCTGTGAACTTTTTCTAGTTCTTTCATCTATCTATATCTTTATAAAAAAACAGGCTATCTATCCGTTTAAATTGTTAACGGATAGATAGTCTGTTTTTAGGTTCAATGCATTGGTGCATACTAAATTATTACTTCTATTTTTTTACTTATTTTTATTTTTCGCATACCATTTATCTGCAATTTTTATAGCAACCTTATTTAACACTATAGAAATGCCTGCTATAATAGCAATAGTTATTACCGTATCTAATGAAATAAATTTACGACCGCCAATTCCTAAATGAGAGCTTATTCCTACTCCTATTATAATGGCCATCATGCTTGATGCATATTCAAGCCATTTCCTGATCTTTTTATACTCTTGCAGCTTATCCACGAAATTCCTCCCTTAATATTGAGTAATACAATGGCCCACCTATAATAATCATCTTTTTTATATCCCTCTATGTATTTATCAATTAGTCCATTAACTTCTGCCTCAGTAGCATAAACTGGCTCTAAATACATCGACTGAATAGCAGTGTCACCCACCCAGTACCTTAACATACTCTCACTATCTGTGTACACTCCACCTTAAATAGTATATAAATAATAAAAGCTTGTTTTATTGACCAATATTCACTTTATTGAATCGATTGCTAAGTATTATAATAACTGGAATAAGTATTGTAAATGCAGCTTGAAATACTGCCATACGTATGGTTACCCC
>JARBTY010000327.1 GCA_029239935.1 Clostridia bacterium
AAAGTCTGCCCAATCTATTTTGCCAAGAGATTCAGCCATTAATATACCAACAACTATTAAAGCCGGTGCTGTTGCTGCGCCAGGAACTATGCCGGCGATTGGTGCTAGGAATAAGCAGAACAGGAACAATACGCCGACTGTTGTGGAAGTAAGACCTGTTTTTCCGCCTTGGCTGATACCTGCAGCACTTTCAACATAAGTTGTTGTATTGCTGGTACCAAGTAAAGCACCTATTGAAGTAGCTGTTGCATCTGCAAACAATGCTCTTTCAAGTTTAGATGACATACCGGAGCCATGTTCAAAGCTGGCATCATCTTTTTCATCAAATATGCCTGATTTTCTACCTGTTCCAAGGAATGTACCTATTGTATCAAAGGTGTCAGTAAGTGAGAAAGCAAATATTGTTGTTAACGCTATAAATATCTTGGATGGATCTGCAAACAGTCCTGCAAAATCAAGCTTTAAGAATGTTGGTGCCAAGCTAGGAATTGCGAAGTTCATGTCTGCTAAGTTAGGAACACTGGTAATTTTAAAAAATATACCTGTAACTGTTGTTAATACAATACCTAATAATATTGCACTCTTAACCTTCTTAACCATAAGAACTACTGTAATTATTAGACCTATTAATGCAACCTGTGCAACAGGGTCTTTGAAATTCACTATTGCAGGAATTACGTCTTGGAATAAGCCGCCTTCACCAATTGCTACGATTTTGCTCGGCGCTTCAGCAGTGAACTGAAGGAAGTGAGCTTGTTTAATACCTATATAAGATATGAACAATCCGATACCACCGCTTATTGCATATTGTAGTGAAACTGGAATTGCTTTTATTATCATTTTTCTAATACTAGTAACTGTAATAACTATGTTTATAAGACCGCAAATAAATACCATGGCTAAAGCTTGCTGCCATGTAAAACCTAAACCGAATACTACTGTAAAAGTAAAAAATGCATTAAGTCCCATTCCAGGTGCTTGTGCAAAAGGTACGTTGGCCACAAATCCCATAATGAATGTTCCAATTGCTGCTGCCAGTATTGTTGCTACAAATACTGCTCCTCTATCCATGCCTGATAAAGACAAAATATTAGGATTAACAAAAATGATGTATGCCATAGTTAGAAATGTTGTTAACCCTGCTAAAACCTCCGTTTTAACGTTTGTACCGTTCTCCTTTAATTTAAAGAACTTTTCCACTCTCGACACCTTCCTTTACATGATTTAAAATGAATAAAACTAATAAAAACTCGAACTTACATATAGAATTGTACACTATTGTTCGGTATAAATCAAATGTTTTTTGATGAAAAATAAAATTAGTATGTGATTTTGTCATTTTATTGCATATTCTGCTGTTAATGCAATATGCCTTTTCACCCTACTATTCACATCCAATCCTATGTGTTCCTTACCTTGACCTTCGTATAATAAGCTTATACTATTAATATGAAGCTGTCCTATTTAATATACCCGCTTTAATTTATAAACATTCTCATATTTTATATAGCCGATTATTCGAAAAAACACCAAATACATTTTATACTTGGTGTAAAAGCTCTTTAGGCATTTGGCTGCTATTCTTTTACGCTAAGTATAGCAAAAGCAGCACAAACGTTGTTTATGCTGCTTCTCCAGACAATAAAATACTTATAAATACATCCACTACATTTTTATCAAATTGACTCCCTGTGCCAAGCTCCAACTGTTCAATAGCCTGTTCCTGCGATAGCCCATCTTTTCTATAAGGTCGACTGCTGGTCATAGCATCATATGCATCTGCTATGGAGAGAATTTTTGTCATAATGTCAATTTGTTGATTCATTAAACCGATAGGATAACCTCTCCCATCCACTCTCTCATGGTGCTGAAGCAGAATTTTCTTGCTGACATCCAAAAAAGAGATGTCCTCAATTAATTCATAACCTATAGCAGGATGCATCTTTATGATCTCGTACTCCTGCGCTGTAAGTTTTCCTTCTTTATTCATGATGTCATCAGGTATAGCAAGCTTGCCAATATCATGGAGCAAAGCTGCAAACTCAAGATTCAGAATATCCATAGCACTCAAATCCAAAGCTTGTCCTATGGCCACTGCCAGCTTTGTTACTCTCTCACAATGCCCTTTGGTATATTCATCCTTGTGGTCTAAGAAGTTAACTAGCATTTTTACAGTATCGAGATAGCTTGGGCTAACTTCTTCTTCTAATATCTGAAGAGCATGCTTAAATTTTTTGCTATTCTGCTGCAGCAGCAGATTCATGTTCTTAACAGCTTCTAATGCTGATTCTTTGTTCACGCTATCCCTCCTTATTTTTTATTGCAATTTATTACCGACAATCACAAGGATATGAACGATTTGTCAGACAGATAAATCTCAACTTATTATATATAATGAAGCAAGTTTAATTTGCTTTTTTCTTCATATTTCGCCGTATCTTCTATATTACAGCAGTCTTTTACATTATATAGTACAATTTGCAAATATCTATGAAATTTCAATGAAATTTTTTCCATAAATTGAAAAAGCATACTATTTCTAGTATGCTTTTGGTTCAATATTATAAAATTATAGGCTATCTCTTTTTATAGTGCGTATGCAGTATATGGTGTGCCTTATGGCTGTTTGGCTTTTCCATGTACTCATCATATAGCGCTTTCACTTCAGGATTTTCATGAGACTTTCTACGTTTTCTTGATTGATCTATATTGTAAAGACCTTGCGCTCTCAGCGTTTTAACTTCTTCTGTCTTTTCC
>JARBTY010000079.1 GCA_029239935.1 Clostridia bacterium
CCTCCAAGCTGTATACCTAATGCGCCTGCTGCTGCGCCTTCTGAATACGCACAGTTAGGACTTTTGTGGTTTTTCCTGTCTCTTAAGGCAATTTGAATACATCTTAGGGCATCTAACTTCAGGAAAACACTGGCAATCATCATGAGTAAGGGCGTTATTCTGGCTGGAATAAAGTTTGCCAGATCATCTATTTTAGCCGATACAAATCCTATATCTTTATATTTTTCATTTTTATACCCTACCATAGAGTCTAGTGTATTGATGGCCTTATAGGCAAAAGCCAATGGCGCCCCGCCGATAAAGGCATAAAACAATGGGGCAATAATGCCGTCTACTGTATTCTCTGCCACTGTTTCAACGGTGGCCCGTATAATTTCCTTTGAACTAAGCTCTTTAGTATCTCTTCCTACAATATAAGAAAGCTGCACTCTTGCCTTCTCTATGTCTCCTGTTAAAAGCACTTTGTAAATTTTGACCGCCTCATCCTTCAGGCATTTGGTGGCAAGTGTTGTATAGATTAGAAACCCATTAACCACTATAAAGAGAAGTGGCTGTATAGCGCTCAGCCTGACGATCGTATGGACCACCAGATAAGTCGTTCCCACAGTCCCAAGCCAAAGGATCCCGCCGCCTATTTTAAGCAGCTTTGGGGTCTTCATGTGCTTTCGTATGTGTCTCTCTAAAAATCTTGCCAGTTTCCCAATCTGGCGAACAGGATGGGGAAAAGCGTAAGGATCTCCTGCTATTAAATCTACGATATACCCTAAAATAATACTAATTAAATTCATCCTTACCCCCATTGCATATCCCAAGCTTTGCTTGTGATACTGCCATAAATTAAAAGTTGAAAGCGTTTTTCTTTCATCCTTATCACTCTCTTATCATCTTATAAATAGCCTCTAGATCCACATGCTCTCTTACGCCAGCTGCCAATTTATCATATTCCCGTTCTTTAAAATCTTTAAAAGAATTGACCTCACTCTTTAGATTTTCCAATCCTTTTTTAGCACGAAGCTTATTTAAAAGGCTTCTTGTGAAATCTAACTGATCAAAAACTCCGTGAAGATAGGTACCCATCACATTGCCCTCTTCGTTGATACAGCCTTCCAAATACTCTGCTTTTTCACCCAGTCTTCCTGTGATTGTAAACAGTGGTTTTGCGGCTTTACCTAAGGTGCTTATCCCCATATGGATTTCATAACCCTCTACTTTTTTACCCTCTAAATTTTCAAAGTAGCCTGTCAAGTCTTTATTAACAACTGCTTCAACCTGAGTCGTTACTTTCTGACTTTCAAAGATTGTTTCAATATCTAAAAGTGAAAGTCCCTCAATCTCACCTATCCCACATTCTACCGCTTCTGGATCATATAACTTGTTACCTAAAAGCTGATAACCGCCGCATATGCCAAATACAAGTCCTCCTTTTTTACCATGCTGAGCAATCTGCTTAGCCAGTCCGCTTTCTTTAAGATAAAGCAGATCCTCTATAGTGTTTTTGCTGCCTGGAATAATCAGCATATCTGGATGCCCTATCTTTTTGCCCCTAGTAATGTATTTGATACTGACATCCTCTTGGGTCTCAAACACATTAAAGTCCGTAAAATTAGAAATGTGAGGAAGACATACAACTTCTATTTCAATGTCTTTATGTCTGCTGCTTTGGTGATTAAAACGGTCTGTCAGACTGTCCTCATCCTCGATATTAACATACATATACGGAATAACCCCTATGACTGGTATTTTAATAAGGTCTTCCAGCATCTTAATCCCTGGTTCTAATATTTTGATATCTCCCCTGAACTTATTGATAATAACACCTTTGACTCTCTTTCTTTCCTCTTCACGGAGCAGCATGATTGTACCTACTAAAGCTGCAAAAACACCGCCTTTGTCAATATCACCTATCAATATAACAGGTGCATCTGCAATCTCTGCCATACCCATATTAACAATGTCTTTGTCCCTCAGATTGATTTCTGCTGGGCTTCCGGCTCCTTCTATCACCACAATATCATTTTCACTTCTTATCGTTTCATAAACTTCCCTGATCATCTCAGCAAGATTTGGCTTAAATTCATGATACTCTACTGCACTCATATTGCCATAGACCTTACCATTTAGGACTACTTGACAGTGTTTGTCCGCATGGGGTTTAAGCAGTACTGGATTCATTTTGACATCTGGTATTCTCCCTGCCGCCTCCGCTTGAAAGACTTGAGCTCTTCCCATTTCCAGTCCTTCCTCTGTGATATAAGAATTAAGGGCCATATTTTGAGACTTAAAAGGAATTGTTTGATAGCCATCTTGTTTAAAAATCCTGCAAAAGGCCGCTACGATAAAGCTTTTGCCTGCATTAGATGCTGTGCCTTGAAACATAATGGGTTTTCCCATGGGTATTCCTCCTTTTTATGATGAGCCTTATCGCTCCAATAAAAAAAGCTCCTAAAAGGAGCTTGTACATACAATACTGGCGTATTATTTGTATTACTGCCTTTCCCTCCGAAAGTGTAAACTTATGTTTTAGGTAGGTCTCCTGGCTAACGAATCCTCCAATTAATTCACCTTCCCATACCTATAGGTACAGTGGCTGATGAATATAAACTCTTATATTCATGAATGAATTGTCCTCGTTTACAGTAGCGGGGGCTGCAGCGGTTTCGCATTTCCCTATTAAGCATAAGCTGATTAGACTTTATGCACCTAGAACTGTTAGATAATGAATGTTATTTAATTGAACTGTCTTCTATCTTTTATACTATAGCAACTTTCTGCTTTTTTATAGAATTATATTATTATTTCTATCACTTTATTATGGTTGTTTCTCTATATTATTGCATAATTTCTTTGTAGTTGTCTATATCAAACATCTCTTCATGGTATTTTAGCTGCCATTATTTAAATGGTATTTTCTCTCTTTATTTTTAATATAAATAGTGAATAGCTATAGTTAATCACCTAATACAAGGAGGTATAATATGCAGTTAAAAGATTTAAAAATCGGTTTTGGTTTTACGGGTTCTTATTGTGTGTTTGATCAAGTTTTCCCCGAACTTCAGCATTTGGTAGATGAAGGCGCTGAAGTGGTTCCTGTTGTTTCCTATCAAGTGGCAGTTACTGACTCCCGTTATGGCCTTGCCAAAGATTTTCTAGAACAAATGAAAAATATTACCGGCCGTGAAGTTATTCAAACGATGTCTGATGCCGAAACCCTCAATAAATACGAAAAACCCTTGGATATTTTTATTGTTGCCCCTTGCACGGGATGCAGTCTCTCAAAACTTGCTGATGGCGCAACCGATACCCCTGTTCTGATGCTGGCTAAAGAACTTTTCAGAAATAACAAACCTGTTTTATTAGGCATTGCCACCAATGACGGTCTTAGTGTCAGTGCCAAAAGCATTGCTGCCTTACTCAATACCAAACATGTTTATTTCATTCCTTTTGGGCAGGATAATTTCAAGGATAAACCCAACTCTCTCATTTCAAAATTTGAACTCATGATTCCAAGTATTTTGCAGGCCTTAAACAAAGAACAACTCCAGCCCATCCTCGAAAAATATTGATAGAGCTGCAGCTGCAGTGTTTACTTTTATTCCATTTGATTTCCCTGTAGCTCTTTATATCTTTTGGGTGATATCCCCGTGTACTTTTTAAAAACTCTTGAAAAATAACTTTGATCCTCAAATCCAGCCAGATAAGCAACATCTACCAGTGATGCATCATCCCCTATCAAAAGTTTTTTTGCCCTTTCTACCCTCACTTGATTAAGATAAATAGCTATTTCCTCAAATAAATATTCCTTTTTATCTGATATTAAAATAGGGCCGCAAAAAAGGGCCCTTTTTTTATCGTCTTCCCGATTAATCGAAACAATAATATGTACAAGACCTATATTACAGTAATAGATATAGGCAATTTCAAATCTTTGTGCCTGTTCATAGGCATGAACTGTCAGTGATTTGCTGCTATATTTCTATTTCCATATGCCTATATAATTTTCCTTTTCGATAGCAGCTTCTTCAAAAGTAGCCATCGTATATAAAGTATGTAAAGCCATCTCCATTAACTGAAAGGTTAAAGTACACCCTGTTCCTTCTCCTAGTCTCATATCAACATGAAAATATGGCTGTATACCCAATGCCTCCATGGCTATGCTCATCCCTGTTTCCTTTGACATATGAGAAGGAAACATATAGTGTATACACTTTGGTTCGATTCTGCAGGCACAAAGTGCTGCTACAGCTGATATAAAGCCGTCTATAACAACTGCTCTTTTGTTTCTGGCAGCCCCTAAATAGACGCCACACAGTCCTGCCAAATCAAAGCCTCCCACTTTTGCCAAAACATCTATAACATCTCTTTTACAAGGATTGTTTTTTGCTATGGCCTCTTTGATAGCCTTTATCTTTCTATCCAGTGTATCTCCTTTGACACCTGAACCCTTCCCCACTACATTTTCTACATTTGCCTCAGTCAAAACACTTAAAACTGCTGCTGATGTGGTGGTATTACCAATACCCATCTCTCCTGTTCCAAAAACCTTATAACCTTTTTCTATAAGCTCTTCTACGGATTCTATGCCTGTATTGATTCCTCTTATAGCCTCTTCTTTTGTCATAGCTGACTGTCTGGTCATATTGGCTGTGCCTTGTCTTATTTTTTTATGTTGTATATGTGGGTTATCCAGTTCCCCTTTCACTCCTATATCCACAATATGAATATCTGAATTCGAAAAGTGTGCCATTCTATTAACACCGGTGATCCCTCTGGTAAAATTCGTTGTGACCTGATAAGTAACGTCTTGAGGACATTCGCTTACCCCCTCTTCATATACGCCGTTATCTGCACACATAATGACGATGACTTTTTTATCTATACTGATATCCTTAGTTCCTTGAATTCCTGCCAGCTTTATAACCATTTCTTCCAGTTGTCCCAAAGCACCTACAGGCTTTGTCAGGTTATCTATATACTTCTCTACCTCGTTTTGCACCCTAGTATCCGGTATACTGATACCTTGTGCATACTCAAAAATATCATACATTCACTTACGCCTCCTACTCTCACTACCTCAAGCCTATTATATACTATCATGTATTTGGAAGGGAATGTATATTAAATAAAAGTTAGTTCAATTCCTTGGCGCACTTTTATTGGATTTGTTTATTAAGCTACTACAAATTCTTTTGCTACTTCTGCATATGTTACTCCTTGGACTCCACCACATCAAATAATATCTCAAGATGCTCTATCTATCTAATCTACTTATTACTACTCCTTTAACGCATACGATTCTATTTTTACTATTCTAATTGATTTATTGCTCTATCCTATAATGTAAATTTTTAGCTTCTAGTGTAAGTTTATGATATACTATATACGAAATATCTGTAACTTTAAATGTACTTAAGAGATTATAATCACACTGCCGGAGGATACTCTATGGATAAAAAAAAATTAAAGCAAAAAGTATGTCGGCAAGTTAACTGGCTTATTTACTTCTTTGTACCGCTTTGTACTATTTTTTCTTTTTCTTTAATAACTTTTGGAAACAATAAACTTCAAGACGGCGAGCAATTTGTTAACCTCCCCGTATATGTGAAGATAGAAGAAACTACGAATTATGCGTTATTAAAAAATATTTTATTTGGAATAATTTGCTTAACTTCAATTTTTTTTTATTGGAACTATCATCAAAAAAAGATGAATCAAAAAATCAAACAACTAACTGAGATGCTCCAAAAAACTCAAAAACGCTATGATGAATTGGCTGAGCAAAGCAAAAAGATACAGGAAGAAATAAACGGTAGAGCTTCATTTCAAAAAATCATTGCAGATTTATCTAAAAATTTCATCAATATTTCTACAGAAAACATTGATGAGACCCTCATTAAAATGCTTAAAACAGTAGGTCAATTTTTCAGAGCAGATCACAGCTCTATCTATCGTTATTCAGAAGAAAAGGGCTATTACAAAAATACTCATGAATGGTGTGAAAATAATATTTCATCGTTAATGGTACAGCTACCGCATATCGTTTCTAACGATTACCCTTGGTGGAGCGAACAGCTCAAAAAAAATAAACCCTTCTATTTTTTTGATAGTGATGCTCTTCCATTAAATGCTGTAAGAGAAAAACAAGAATTTAAACGCTTGAACATCCAATCACTGCTTTGTATCCCCATCTTTATTACTGAAAACAATATATGTTTTTTGGGATTGGACTTTGTTCAAGAAAAAAAATATTTATCTGCTGAAGATATTGACTTCCTTGTGATTATCGCCAATATACTAACCGATGGTCTTAGAAAATATGAGATTGAGAAAAATCTTATTTTAACTAAGGAACAGTTAGAATTAGCTTTTTATCAAGCCCAGATAGGCCCTCACTTTCTTTATAATACCTTAAGTACTATTGCTATTTTTTGTGATAGTGATCCTCAATTAGCAAGTAAATTAGTGCTTGATTTATCCCTTTATCTAAGAAGAAGTTTTGATTTTAAAAATCTTAATACCTTTGTTTCGTTAGAAAAAGAAATAGAATTAGTTCAAGCGTATATTAATATTGAAAAAGCACGGTTCGGAAAACGCTTAAAGGTAATTTATGATATCGATTTAGACAGCAAAAAGACGCTCATTCCCCCTCTCATCATCCAGCCTTTGGTAGAAAATGCAATACGCCATGGATTGATGAAAAGAATTGCCGGTGGCACTCTCAAAATCAAAGTAAAATCTTTAAGAAATAAATGCATCATTCAAGTAATAGATAACGGGATTGGTATAGAAAAAAGTATTATTGATCAATTGTACTCCAATAAATACTGCCCATCCTCCTGTAACCTTGAGAACAGCGGTGTAAAAACTGGGATTGGTCTGAGAAATATACATATAAGATTAAGAAAAATATACAATTGTGGACTCATTATAAAAAGTAGTCACAGTTATGGCACTAAAATTTCATTATCCATCCCTATTCATCAAAAAGGAAGTGAATAAATATGCTGAATGCTATTGTAGTAGATGACGAAGTGCTTGTGGCACAATGGGTAGGCAAAATGCTTATGAAGACTGGTAAGGTACATGTAAAAAAAATCATCTATAATCCTTTGGAAGTCTTAGAAGAAATCAAAAATTTAAAACCTGATATTATATTTCTAGATATTGAAATGCCTGAAATTACTGGTCTTGAACTTGCTGAACAAATCAGTGCTTTAGATAAGGCTCCCGAAATTATATTTATAACAGCTTATAATGAGTATGCTCTTGAAGCTTTTAAGGTCAATGCTTTAGATTATATTATGAAGCCCGTTGATCCCAGAGAATTAGACCGGGTACTGATAAAAATAGAAAAAAAAGGTTTAATACCTCAAAATCAAGACACCTTCTTACATATTAAAACATTAGGAGGATTTAGTGTCAGTACCTCTCAAACTACACTCAAATGGAGCACCTCAAAATGCGAAGAACTTTTTGCGTACATGCTCTTTCAACAAAAAAAAATGGTTTCTAAATGGGAAATTATAGATATCTTATGGGCAGATAAAGAGGATAAAAAAGGAGAAATCAATTTACGCACTACTATTTGCCGATTAAATCAAACCTTGAAAAAATATGGCATAAATGCCAAAATAAAATCCGAAAAAAGTTTATATTTCTTAGAAGTAGAAAATTTCTCTTTAGATGTGCTTTTACTTGAAAATATCGAATCAGAATGGTTAAAAATAAATTGTGAAGAAAAATATGTTATGGACACACTTCATCAATTATACCCTGGAACCTTATTTAAAGACTGCGGCTATGAATGGTGTCAAGATATCGAATCGTATTATGAAAGACTCTTTATTGAGTGGGGGAAAAAATATATAGATCAAAGAATAGAGAAAAAAGCTGATACTTTATTAACCTATAAAATACTTCAATATCTTTTAACCTTATCCCCTTTTAATGAAAGTTTACATGAAAAAGCTATGAAATTGTTATTTGAAATTGAAGGTAAAAAAGTACTTCAAAGTTACTACCGAAGCTTTGAAGCACTAATGATAAAAGAGTTAGGCGTCGCACCAAAAAAAGAGTTGCAAATCTTATATGAAAAGTTAATGTATTAAAAACGTCTAAAATCTTTGTATACAAAGATTTTAGACGTTTTTAATACAAATTTGTAACGCATTTGTAATGCGCAATTTGTATAATAAATAAAAATACTGATGAAAACAAAGAGTATTTGTCAAATGATAAATAATATTCTTTCTACGATATTTCATTAAGTAAAATCAATAAAATATTATTTATATTCAATTATAATTAGGAGGAATGCTATATGAGTCATAAAATTATAGGACGTTTATCTGTTAGTAAAGCTATTTTATTTTACAAACTTTTCAAAGTAGGCTTTTCATTCCATAATGGACAAGGAACTCCATTTATAGAAATTTAATGCAGTTTCTATTAATAGCATTTTTAAGTACTCATTTGGAGGTTAAAATGATATGGGAGAAGTGATTGTCGTAACATCTGGCAAAGGTGGAGTTGGTAAAACTACAACTACAGCTAATATAGGTGCTGCACTTACTGGTTTAGGTAAAAAAGTTGTGCTGATAGATGGAGATACAGGACTTAGAAATTTAGATATCGTTATGGGACTTGAAAGCAGAGTTGTTTATAACCTCGTTGATGTAATAGAGGGAAAATGCTCTTTAAATCAAGCTTTAATCAAGCATAAAAAATATCAAAATTTATTTTTGTTGCCAACATCTCAAACTAAAAACAAAAATGACGTAAAACCCGAAAAAATACTCACTATAATCGATACGCTTAAAGAAGATTTTGACTATGTGTTAGTGGACAGCCCCGCTGGAATTGAACAGGGCTTTGAGAGTTCTGTAGCGTCTGCAGATAGAGCACTAATAGTCGTTAATCCCGAGGTGACTTCCATAAGAGATGCTGATAGAGTCATCAACATACTTTGGAATATGGGTATTAGAGATTGTAAACTTATCATTAATAGAATAGATTATGATATGGTCAAAAATGGAGAGATGCTTGACGTTGAGGATATTATTAACACTTTAGACATAGAACTTATAGGCATAGTTCCCAGTGATAAATCAATAACCATATCTATCAATAAAGGGGAACCTATTGGCTTAGATAATACTAGCAAAATGGGCTATATTTTCAGACAAATCGCACAAAGAATAGCAGGAGAAATCATTCCCTTTAATACCTTAAATGAAGATGATACTGGTTTTGTACATACCATCAAAAAATGGTTTGCTTCTAAATAAATAGTTTTTAGTTTTTATACCAACACCCCATAAGCAGGAGCTATTTTGCAAGTAAATTTGCTGAAATAGCTCCTGCTTATGGATATTAAAATTTATTTTTAAAATTTCCTTTTCCACTACTACCATTCATACACCCAAAGCTTGCTCCTTGTATTTGCCCTATTCTGTTCGCTCCTGTTCCATCACAACCCTGCTGATTTTCTTCTAATGCAGCAATCATCTCATCTGCCTTTTCCTGTGTTATAGTTCCGGATGTAACTCTTTCAGCTAAAGCATTCTTTTTGTTTTCAATCATTTTTGCTTTAAATTCAGTTAACTTACCATTTTTACTGGCAATGCTGCCATAGGTTTCACCAGTTTCAGATTTTTCTGCTATAACACTCTCCACTGTTTTTCCTGTTAATCCAGCCACTACCTCAGCAGGTGTATTGTAGTTTGAAGCAGCAAAAGCAGTTATTGAAACTACACCTATCGCCAATGTCATTACTCCTAGGTTTATGGTCTTTCTTAGTCTTGTCATGTTACATGACCTCCTTATGAATTTTGTTTTTAGCAACTTAACGTTTACTATGATACTAGGATACCCTTATTATTTGACAAAAGTGTGTTTTTAAATTTATAAATTTGTAATATCTAACTTACAAAAACATATTTTTGCCACACTTTTATCTTATGGATACGTTATAATGAGGGTAGAATAAAATAGAGAACTTTACGAGGTGTGCCTATGCCAACTATTCTAATTGCAGATGACAACAAACAAATTACTTCCATCTTGGAAAATTACGCAAAAAAAGAAGGATTTATATCTAAAATTGCTCTGGATGGGCAAGCAGCAATAGATTTATTTATGCAATTGCAACCTGACATCGTGCTGCTTGATGTGATGATGCCAAAAATGGATGGTTTTGAAGTATGCCGCGAAATTCGAAAAATTTCTAACGTACCAGTTATTATGATTACAGCAAGAGGTGAAGATTTTGAAAAAATTATGGGACTAGATATCGGTGCAGATGATTATATAGTGAAACCTTTTTCCCCTGGTGAAGTCATGGCCAGAGTACGTGCCATTTTACGAAGAATGATACCCCCTCAAGAACAAAAATATCTTGAATATAGTTATGCTAACCTAAGAATCAATTTAGATACTTATGTTATAACTATCGATGATCATCCCATTTCTTTGACAAAAAAGGAGACCGAACTTTTATGGATGCTTGCAACCAGTACTAAAGTTTTTTCTAGGGATAACCTACTCAATAGCTTATGGGGCTATGATTATTATGGTGATAATCGAACTGTAGATTCACATATCAAACGACTTCGTGCTAAGCTTGATGAAGTTGAGCATGAAGAATGGGAAATTAAAACCATATGGGGTGTTGGTTACAAATTTGAGAGGAACTCCCATGAAAAATAAAATTGCATTTAAACTTACCTTATATTTTTCAACTGCATTATTTTTATTTTCTATTATAATTGGCAGCCTTTTTATAATACTTTTTAAAAACCAAACCATGCAGCTCCACAAGACTGACCTAGAAAAACGCGCTGTTACTATTGCAGATACTCTTTCTGAATTTATAAGCCGTACAACTTCCGGAATGGGTATGATGGGTGAAAAGCAAGGTGGCTATGGTGCTTATCTTCGCTTTTTAGATGACATTGCTATGACTGATATATGGATTGTAGATGAAAACCTCTCGATCATTACAGGTGGTTCAAGAGCAAATCAGCATTATAACTATGCTGATTTGCCACCAGATGCAGAAATAGTTGTAAAAAAGGTTTTTCAAGGCACTAATACTTTTAGTGAAGGTTTTAGTCCTCTTTTAAACACACCAACCTTAACGGTAGGAACGTCTATACAACTTGATGGAGAGGTAGTGGGAGCATTACTACTCCATGCTCCAGTAGAGGGTATTAATGAGGCCACTGGCCAGGGCATTAGGATTTTAATATTCAGTATGTTAATAGCTCTTATATTATCCATTCTTTTATCCATTGCATTAGCTGTTACTTTTGCAAAGCCATTAAAAAATATGAAAAGTGCTGCTATTCAACTTGCTGGCGGTAATTATAGCGCTAAAACAGGTGTGCTGCAAAAAGATGAGATTGGTGAACTTGCTTCTGCAATTGACATCTTAAGCAAACGGCTTGACCTTGCCAGTCGTGAAAGTGAACAGCTACTTAAGTTGCGCCATGATTTTGTGGCAAATATCTCCCACGAGCTTAGAACACCCATTACAGTTATCCGTGGTTCTCTTGAAGCCCTTTGTGATGAAGTAATAACCGACTCAGTTGAAGTGAAGAGTTATCATCAGCAAATGCTTATTGAAACCTTATTTTTACAAAGGTTAGTCAATGATTTGCTTGACTTATCCCGCCTGCAAAATATAGATTTTAAGATGGAATTTCATGAACTCAATTTGTGTGATGTATTAAATGATGTCATTCACAGCGCACGACATATGGCCCTGATAAAGCATATTGAACTGAACATAAAATTTGATCTATCCTTATGCACAGTATTGGGAGACTATGCGCGCTTGCGACAAATGTTCTTAATCATTATTGACAATGCGCTCAAATTTTCTCCTGAAGACAGTGTTATTACAGTCTCACTTAAAGATAGAACCGTCTCTATTCAAGATACTGGTACTGGTATTTCTCAAGAAGACCTGCCCTACATTTTTGATCGTTTCTATAAAACGCAATCTGAACAAAATAAAGATGGCACTGGCCTTGGTCTTGCTATTGCAAAACAAATCGCTGATAGACATGACATGAGTGTTTCCGTTATCAGCATTCCAAATGAAGGAACCGTATTTAGTTTCCATTTTCAATC
>JARBTY010000328.1 GCA_029239935.1 Clostridia bacterium
CCATCTGCCGCTGTTATAACGTTTTCAGCTGTTCCCTGAAACTTTGTATCATACGCTAATATCAGCATCACAAAAGATGATAATATTGCAAACGGAAATTCTTTTGTTATAATGGACTTCTTTACCTTAAGAGGCGAAATATACGCAGCTATACCTACGACCATAAGTAAATTGAATATATTAGAGCCTACTATATTCCCTATAGCTATATCATTTTGGCCTTTCAGAGCCGAGGTGATACTCACTGCAGCCTCAGGTGCACTTGTTCCGAAAGCAACAAGTGTAAGCCCTATAACCAGCGTAGGAATTCTAAATTTTCTTGCAATTGCAGATGAACCTTCCACGAAAAAATCCGCACCTTTTATAAGCATTAAAAATCCTGCGATAAGTATGATATAATACACATTAATTCCTCCCAAATTTTAATTCATATGCCTTTATAATAACCTTTTTTATGTATTCTATTAATTAATATATCTCATTCTTTTAAAGACCGTCAATAGTTTATATTAAATGAGGTCTTTATTGTTTTTACTTTATATTCTGTGTATAATAACATTTAATAACATCTTGAACTCAAAAATAATTTGTAAAGGTTGTGTTCCATTTGAATGAATCTTCTGCTAAATTTAAACAATACGTGCTGTTGGCCACTTATATCATCTTATTATCCTATTTACTTCTTAATCTTACTGACGTTACTGCTTTTATTGTAAAAGGATTTCATATGATCAGTCCTTTTACTGTAGGACTTGCGATTGCCTTTGTATTAAATATTCCTATGAAACTTTTTGAAGAAAAATTATTTAACTTCAAAAGTAAAAAAAGTACTTTTTTCTTAAAGAAATTAAAAAGACCCCTGTCTATATTGGCCACTTTTATTTTGGTTTTTGGACTACTTATAGGGTTTACTTTGTTTGTTATCCCACAGTTTGCCGAAAGTGTCTCTACGTTAGTAAGTGCCGTTCCTGACTATGTAAGATCCTTTGATGCCTTAATTAATAGTTATGTGGATTCTTCTGAATTTTTGAAGCAGCTAGGCGAGGAACTCTTAAATACCTGGCAAGATTTCGTTAAAATCGGCAGTACCTTTTTAGGTAATTCGCTCTCTAGTTTGCTTGTAATGACTTTAGGTTTTACAACAAGTATTATTAATTTTATGCTTTCCTTAGTATTAGCCATTTATATGCTTGCCAGCAAAGAAAAACTCATTATACAAATTAAAAAAATGATGTTTGCTTTTTTAAAGAAAGATACTGCACAACGGATTATCCATATTGGAGAAATTGCCAATATTACATTTTATCGGTTTGTAGCAGGACAATTTACTGAAGCACTTATTATCGGCAGTTTATGTTTTATTGGCATGAGCATCTTTTCTATGCCCTATCCGTTGCTGATCAGTGTCATTATTGCTGTGACAAGTCTTATTCCTATTTTCGGTGCCTTCATTGGTACGATCCCCGCTGCTTTTATTATCTTTATTATTGATCCCATCAGAGCCTTATGGTTTATTGCCTTTATTATTGTTCTGCAGCAATTTGAAGGTAATGTCATCTATCCTCGAGTAGTCGGCAATTCTATTGGTTTATCCGGCCTATGGGTTATGTTCGCTATGGTCATAGGCGCCAGCACCTTTGGTATATTAGGCATGCTCCTTGGCATTCCGTTATGCAGCATCCTTTATCAACTGCTCCGTATGGCGATGTACAAACGTTTAAATACCAATAAAATAACAAAAATCCAGTAAAATGACCTTTTACTGGATTTTTGTTTGTTTCAACCTGTTTTTTAATCTTTATATAGTAAGGGTAATACTCTCATGAGGGTTAATCTTTGTCTTACAAAGGGAGAAAGCCTCAAACTTTTTTCTATTACGCTGTCCTCTAAACCAATTTCTTCTAGTGCTGCTTTTGCCCCAGCGCTCCTTAGCATCCTTCTGATTTCTTCACCAGAAGGCAGCTTGGCAATCAGTGCCTTAACAGCGTCTAAGTTTTCCAGCAATTTTTCTTGATTTATGGGTATCAGAGGATCCGGAGTATTTTCTTCTATAATCGATTCATAAAGGCTGCCGAAATGATTTTTCAGCTCCTCATAAGGCATACCTTTATAGCGTATTTCAGAAATTCTGCTGGACTCAATTGCTAAAACTTTTTTATACGTATCACATACCAAAGCTAATGCCACCCCGACTTTTTCTCCATGAAGCGCCTTGGTAGGCCTATTAATAACGTGCATCTCCCAAAGATGAGACAAGTGATGCTCTGCTCCCGATGCAGGTCTTGAATTACCTATCATCTGCATAGCAAGTCCTGATAATATCAGGGCATACATGAGATTTTCATAGGCCTCTTTACCTCCTTCCTTAAGCGCTTCTAACTCCTCTGCTGCTTTTTTAACTGCATCAAGTTCTATCTTAACAACCTGTTCGCAGATATATTCATCAGTCAATAAATGCGCTGTCTGCCAATCTAATATCGCCGTGTATTTCCCCAATAAATCAGCTACCCCCGATGCAGTCAGTCTGTAAGGGGCTTTGATAAAAATATCTGTATCCGCAAATACAGCCAGTGGTGATACCGCTGGATAGGTTACTTTAAACCCTTTAATAGTCATGGCTGCAACTGTTGAAACAAACCCATCCACACTGGCCGCAGTAGGTATCGCTACAAAAGGAATCTGTTTTTCCTTAGCCACATACCGTGTCAAATCATGGATTGTTCCTGCCCCTGCTGCTAATAATACAGAGGGGTT
>JARBTY010000329.1 GCA_029239935.1 Clostridia bacterium
TACGGATTTGAACTGGCAACTTCTTTCTGTCTCTACCCAGTACCCGTAAAAAGGAATACGTTCAGCAATTTTATCACATTTATCATACCTATACTATTTCCGCTATCAAGAAATTTAGCTCGCTATAAAGTGGACAAACTAGTCGTATAAATCCCATGAATAGGTTAAATAGGGCAATTGCTCATTATTGCTAAACAAAGAACTTCACCATTTTATGAAGTTAACTAATATGAATAATTGTTTAAGTTGCGAATCATCTAGTTTTCCTTCATTATACTACAATATTCGTGAAATTTCAATCTTTTCAATTCGTTTCAAGCTAAATTTTGATACTATATTTGTCTGCTCTGTACAACAGCTTGCCGACCTTAAATGGGGTATCGTTTGATTATTTGCGTCAGAACCGCAAGCTGTTGCTCTGTATCGTTGATAATAAAGATTAGAGCTGTGAAGATGTTCAAGGACTTCGTTTAGATGATTACATTGCAAAGGGCTTAAATCACAGAAGGTGTTGAGTGGTTGAATTTGAACCGGGATCTGTTATTTTTATGAAGAAGAACAGGAATGAGAGACGTGGCTAAGGAATGCAAAGAAGTGATGGAACTGATTAAAAATGAACGGATTTAACACGGACATTTAGTGTAAGCGGAGAGGAAGAAAATCTTGCAGATTTGCCTACAGAGCATGAGGCAGACTGTCCAAAGACTCTTTAGTTTTAAAGAGTAATACCCTTATAGAGAGTCAGAAAACAAAAAAACTCCTTAAAAGCCCCTTCTTTCTAAACTATCCCCTGTATATTTACTATTATTTTTCTTACGCCTATCATATTAATTGCCCGTTTCATATTATAGGCTAAAAATGACAGCGAAAGGTCTACGGTGGCTTCTGTTTTTCCTTTTAGTAAAAGATATGAGCCATCACACCATCTTTTTATTGTCCTTAAGGGATGTTCTACAATCCCTTGTCGTAGCTTTGCTTTTTGTAAGTCTGGCGTAAACTTTAGTAAAATACTTTTTTTGATTCTGTCTGAACCTAAACTGTCGCCTTTATTAAGTGGACGCCAAAATATTGATTCTACTTGATCTTGTCTGCTTGCAAAAAGAGCATCTTTAAACTTGGCGCTGGTACATCTATTAGTGCATTTTTTACAAGCTTTTTGGTTGGAGTAATGTGAAACACCAGATTGACTTTCAGATGTTTTTTTAGAATGTGTCCCATAGGGTAAAGGGCTGTATCAGTTTTAGGATCATGGACAAAGCAACCTTTTCCGTCCTCACTTTCACGCTCTTCTTTCCTCTTTACTTCGCCATGGCCAGAAGCCCATAGTCACATACAGTATCTGTTACTTGAAAGTCAACCAGCATATGGTTGACATTATCAACTGCTGTTTGAACATTGTGGCATACATCAAACTTACCATTATTTTTCATAAGATTTGCTTCTGAATCAGCGATAGATTTCTGCGTAAGATTATTTTCAGTTAGCTCCTGCACGTAACCTTCATAGGGTTTTCAACCTGTAAATTTACAAATATCAGCTGGGTAAGTGAGGGCGTCTTTCGGCTTGACTCGGGCTAAGGCCGTGGGTATGGCGGGAAAGTCGTAAGATGCCCTTGCTTGCCCGGCGAACCTCATATAGATACTTAAAGTATAAAGGGGGTGGGGTAGTTTTAGGACAGCCTAGGGAATATACTTGAAAAAATGCAAAGTATTTGGTTTTGTTAAAGAATCCAAACAATACACTGAAATACCTGAGTTGACCAACGAGTTGCTTCACATCTTCAGTGAGTGTATTGGGATGGGTGAATGAAGAGAAGGCTACTCCAGAACAGCAGAGCAAAAAAATGCCACTCGTTAACGCGACATCAGTATGTTGGAATGGATGCCAATGGTTCAGTTTGTACCCCAATGGACACGCTACTAATAATGATAGTGTTTTTTTGTCAAAGTATATTGACATGGGTGCGGTAACATAGTATATTAGGAATATAAACATAATGATTGTGCAAAATAAAATTGTTAAAAATAAAAATAGCGTATAAAATAAGCCCTCTAAGGAAACTTATAATCTAGATCATTCATTTAAGCTTAATGGTGTTTTGAACAAAAAACTAAAATAAACTAATGGAGGTAATAAGATGTCAATTTATGATTTTAAAGTAAACAAGATCAACGGAGAAGAAGTATCCCTCAGTGAGTACAAAGGGAAGGTAGTTGTTATCGTAAATACGGCAAGCAAATGTGGTTTTACACCTCAGTATGAGGGATTAGAAGCCCTTTATAAGAAGTATAGCGAACAAGGCTTAGAAATCTTAGGGTTTCCAAGTAACCAATTTGCAGGACAGGAGCCTGGCAGTAACGAAGAAGTACAAAGCTTTTGTAAACTTAACTATGGTGTAACTTTTCCTCTTTTTGAAAAAACTGATGTAAGAGATGAGGGGGCACACCCACTTTTTAGTTATCTAAGTGAAGAAGTACCTTTTAAAGGTTTTGATCTTAATCATCCAATAGGGGAAAAATTATCGGGCGTTTTACAAGAGAAATTTCCAAACTTCTTAGAAGGTAACGGAATTAAATGGAATTTTACTAAGTTTTTAGTGGATAGAGAAGGAAATGTTGTGGCAAGGTTTGAGCCAACCACAGATCCACAAGATATGAGCAGTGCAATAGAAGCATTACTATAAAATAAATATAAAAGCATCAAGTACTGGTTCTCCAAGGGAGCAGTGCTTGATGCTTTTATATTGCTTTAAAGGCTTTCGGTTGTAGGCGGTATCTAACAACAACACTTTAAATCCTTTATTAGAAAGCTGCAGGGCATTATCATAATGATCTTCAATAAATAAATCACAGTTCAGCTCTCTGGCCTTAGCAACTTTATAACAGCTGCCTAAAACAAAGAGGCCATCATAGGGCAAGCCATTTTTCCTTAGGTAAACATGGGTCAGCATTTCAAGGTCAGTTTCCCTTGCTGTAACAAAATATAAGTTGTGGAGAGTGCTTAGGGT
>JARBTY010000330.1 GCA_029239935.1 Clostridia bacterium
AAATCAATATAAAACTTCTATTGTGATTGTTATGTGCTTTGCAGTTATTTCCACGGTCTTTTCTATTGTAGGGCCTAAAATATTAGGTAAAGCAACAACGAAATTATTTGAAGGACTTATTGCATGGGCCAGTGGGATGGAGCTTTTAACAGATTTTGATTACATTAGAAATTGTATTATCATTTTGGTCATCTTATATATTACCTCAGCAGTTTTTTCATATGTCCAAGGCTGGATTATGTCAGGTATTTCTATGAAAGTAACCTATCAGCTGAGGAAAGATATTTCAGAGAAAATCAATAAGATGCCGCTTAAGTATTTTGACAGCAGGACCCACGGAGAAGTGCTTTCTCGTATCACAAATGATGTAGATACAGTGAGTCAGACATTAAATCAAAGCTTAACCCAGATTATTACCTCAGTAACAACAGTAGTAGGCGTTCTAGTTATGATGCTTTCTATAAGTGTATTAATGACATTAGTAGCTTTTGTTATTGTGCCATTATCTATGGGGTTTGTAGTACTTGTTATTAAGTATTCACAAAAGTTTTTCAAAGAACAGCAAGAGTATCTAGGACATATTAATGGCCATGTTGAGGAGACTTATTCAGGGCACAATGTAATGCAAGTTTTCAATGGAGAAGAAGATTCTATTGAAAAGTTTGAGACATACAATAATAAGCTTTTTGGATCCGCATGGAAATCTCAGTTCCTATCAGGAATGATGATGCCAATCATGACCTTTATAGGGAACTTAGGGTATGTTGCAGTCTGTATTTTAGGTGGGTATCTTGCAGTGAAAAAAACAATTGATGTAGGGGATATTCAAGCCTTTATACAATACATGAGGTCTTTCACACAGCCTATGAGTCAACTGGCGACTATCTCAAATACGCTGCAGTCAACGGCAGCGGCAGCAGAGAGAGTTTTTGAGTTTTTAGCAGAAGAAGAAGAAGTGCCTGAAGCAGAAAACCCTGTAAAACTTGAAAAAGTTGAAGGGGTGGTAGAATTCCAAAATGTACATTTTGGGTACAATCCTGAAAAAATCATTATCAATGATTTTTCTGCAACCATCAACAGGCAGTATTAAGATAGATGGACATGATATACGAGAGTTCTCACGAAATGATCTAAGGGGTATGTTTGGTATGGTACTTCAAGAAACCTGGGTTTACAATGAGAGCATTATGGAGAATATCCGTTATGGTAAGCTAGATGCAACAGACAAAGAAGTTATGGCAGCTGCTAAAGCCGCCCATGTAGATAGCTTTGTGCATGCCCTGCCTGACGGTTACAATATGGTTCTTAATGAAGAAGCCAATAATATTTCACAAGGGCAAAAACAGCTATTAACCATTGCTAGAGCCATTTTGGCAGATCCTAAGATTCTCATTCTTGATGAGGCAACAAGTTCTGTCGATACGAGGACAGAGGTCCTAATACAAAAGGCAATGCAGAACCTCATGAAGGGAAGAACCAGTTTTGTCATCGCGCACAGACTATCAACCATTCGTGATGCAGACCTTATTCTTTTTATGAAAGATGGAGATATAGTTGAACAAGGCAGTCACACAGAACTTTTGGTCAAAGGTGGATTTTATGCAGATTTGTATAATAGCCAATTTGACACAACACAGACAGGTTAATCATTTGAAAGGGGTATAGAGCTATGAAAAATTTTAAAAAGATACTATTTATCATAATAGGTATTGTCATTGTTGGAGGAATAGGTGCACTTTACTATAGTTACTATCAAAGTCAAAATTATTTTGTTACAGATAATGCCAAGATAACAGCAAAGATGGTAGCCATCACTTCGGCTTACACAGGAGAATTAAAAGAATGGCGTGTTAAAGAGGGCGATTATGTTGAGAAAAATACTGAATTAGGGATACAAGAAAATGCCATGCCTATCAAAGCACCTATTAATGGTGAGATTATCAGAACAAATGTAATAGTAGATCAAGTCATTGTACCAGGCATGGAAATGGCGACTATAGCAGATTCTGCCAATACTTATATTGGTGCGAATATTGAAGAAACAGATATTTCCAAAATAAGTGAGGGGCAAAAAGTAGATGTCAAAATAGATGCCTATCCAGGAATAGCTTTTAGCGGCTATATTAAAGAGATTGGAGCTGCTACGCCAGCAGCCTTCTCACAAACTATGAGTTTTAATACAAGCGGGACTTATACAAAGGTCGTACAGCTTATTCCTGTAAAGATAGCGTTATACAGTGATAATGAGCGTCCACTTATACTGGGCATGAATGCGGAAGTAAAGATTCACTTAAAATAACATAAAGTAATAAGTCATCCATAAAGGGCAAGCTTTGCTGCTTGCCCTATCCAAAAACAGGAGGTCAATATGAAAAGTAAAAAGTTTTGGATCATTCTTTTGGTAATAATAGCAGTGGCTGCTTTAGTGGGGATAACATTTGCTAAAAAAGCTAAGGTTCAGGATAAAGTAAGCGGATATGCAGATGGGGTTCGTATCAAAACGGAAACGGTTAAAAAGGGAGATTTGCAAATAAAGCTCTCCACGAATGGTAAGGTGGAAGCCAAAGACACACATATTATTTATGCAGAAGCAAATAACAAGATTATAACGATACATAAGAAAGTAGGCGACACAGTAAAAAAAGGTGAGGTCATTCTTAGTTTAGATACAGATGCGCAGCAAAAAATAGCGAAACAATTAGAGACCTTAGAACTACAGTTAGCGGCATCGCAGGAGGCGCTGGATAGGCTTATAGACGGAGGCTCAAAAAGAGAAATTTTAAATGCACAGGCGGCCATCGTACAGACACAAAAAACAGAGCAAGATGCAAAAGATCAACTTGAAACAGAAAAAACAAATCTTGAAAATCTTGAAAGAGATTTAAACAATCAAAAGAAAGACTATGAGGTAGCTGCAGAGCTGTTTGGTGAAGGACTTATCTCACAAAAAGAAATAGACGATGAAAAAATCAAACTTACGGATCTTGAGCAAAAGACAGAGCACACTCAGGCGACTATTGCATCTTTACAAAAATCAATAGAAGCGGCAGGACTTCAAAAAAAGACAGCAGAATATAATCTAGGCGTACTGCTCAATCAAATACAGGATTCAGAGAAAAAGCAAAATATCACGGCTAGACAAGCAGAAATTAAAAATATACAGACTCAGATTTTCAATGTAAAAAATGATCTTGAAAAATCAGGAGCTCAGGTAATAGCTCCGATCGATGGGGTTATTACACAAGTACCAACAGAAGAAGGAAAACCTGTCGTTCAAGGCGGTGCCCTGGTAAGCATCATAGATTCGACAAGTTTGATCGTTAAAGCGGCTGTAGCACCGTATTATGCTGCGGATTTGAAAGTGGATTTAGAGGCCAAAATCAGATATACTGGATCTGAGACAATAGAGTTAAAAGGTAAAGTCACAAAAGTAGCCCCAGAAGCAGCAAACATTGATAACAGCGTAATCAATGCCACTATTCCTATTGAAATAGAAATAGAAAATGCAGGTAATGTTATGAGGCCAGGCTTTATAGTTGGCGTAGAAGTGATAACACATATGAAACAAGAGGTGTGTATTATTCCTTTATCAGCAGTTATGCAGGACAATATTGAATCAGCTTATGTCTACGTTATTAAGGAAGATGGTACCCTTGAAAAAAGAAATATAACACTGGGCTTAAATAATGGCACAGAGGTGGAAGTGGAGCAGGTTAAAGAAGGAGAACTATTAGCGGC
>JARBTY010000007.1 GCA_029239935.1 Clostridia bacterium
TCCGTTCGACTTGCATGTGTTAAGCACGCCGCCAGCGTTCATCCTGAGCCAGGATCAAACTCTCATAAAAAAGTTTGTCCAACACTTGTTAAAGTGTTTGTTGACTATTATTACTTGTACTGAAACTAAACTAAGTTTAGTTTGTACTCATGAACTTCATCAAATGAAGTTCTATAAATCGACTGGTTTTATGGTTACTATTCTATTTTCAAAGTTCACTCTTTATCTCCATCGCCTCGGTCACTTTGTGTTGTCCGTAGCGACGTATTTAATAATATCATGGGACTTAACTCTTGTCAACTACTTTTCATTATTTTTTAGAAGTTTTTTTTATTTTTTATGACACCTTTGCTTTACAGTTTTTTTAAATACTAAAAATATACTTAAAAGCTATGATTATCATATTGTTTTCATATAACCATCTTGCTAAATAGCTGCTGCTGACAGCCTCATTTATCTGTGCAAAAAAATCATAGTTTATAAATACAGGAACCAACAGACAAATAATCCAAATACCTAATACCCCCTTCGCTGTTCCTACCAACATTCCCCCTAGTTTATTAATACTTGATAATACTGGTGTGTGGGATACAATAGAATGGGTTGTTGTCAAAAAGAAAGTTATTAAGAGTTTTAAAATCAGCCATATCACTAAAATCGAAGCTATCCCTATAATCATGTTGGTTAAATAAATACTTACATATTCTTTTACATTAGCCACCTCCAACACTTTATAGACCTCTGCATTGTTATTTTTTATGATCTGTTCGCTAAGTATTTTAGGAATCCATGTTATGTTCTCTGATATAACGTTCCCTTGTGTCTGAATACCTGTTCCAAATTCAATATGAGCTATTCTTTTCTCAATCCACTGATTCATATATGTATAGAGTGGTGTCATTTTTAAAAATCCATTAACTGCGGGATAGACTAAAAATGATAAAACAAGCGCTGCTACAGAAGCCAGTAATGTCATTACCGTTTTAATAAATCCTCTATAATATCCAATGATACTGAAAAACAAGACCAAAATAATAATTACTAAATCAATCATAACTACTTCTCCTCTTTCTTTGTATTGAGTAAAATGACCTTATCTCTGGTTACAGCTAGAGCCTTCTTTTTATCCCTTAGGTAAAATAGCTTGCTGACATCTATACTAGCATTATATTCAAATAATTTAGTTCCTATTTTATTGTAACCTATAAAATGATTACCGCTTCCAAGAATGATTCCTTTATCATCTGCATAAGAATACGTCGGTTCCTCATCTAGTTCTTCGCTAAAAAATGCGTTACCTTTCGCATTATAAAAGGTTAAGCTGCTTTTTCTATGCAAAGTATTTTTATTGATACTCATTGTAGATATTACAGGTAAAAACCCTTCTCCATAATTGCTCTTTTTAACTAAATAGGGGTTGAGCAAACAAAATAGTTCAGTTTTTCTGCCTATTTCACTGCCTTCTAAAGTATACCATGCAGTTGTTTTATCCCCAACACTTACCCATTCATTATCTTTAATGAATTCTATTTCATAAATCAGATTATCCTTTTGTTCTATGCCATATAGAATATCATCTAATTTTTCTTCTTTAGGTTTTTGTGTTTTCATAGCAATCAGCGTGGAGGTTATAACAGGTGCATCTACATTAACATAACTAGCCAAGAGTATGTCGTTATTAGGTGAAAGCTCCACTGTCGTCGGATAAACTGCATCTTTTGCATAAGTAATTCGCTTCGAAAATGACTCACCATTTTTATTGTATGCCCCTATCACATGTGATTCATCCAAGCTTTCTATGACTGCTACATTACCGTCTTTATTAACTGAAAAATAGGCAATTGGATTATCACAAACTACTTGTCCTTGTTTTCCTTTATCATTAAATATCCAAATTGTTTGTCCCATCTTATCAGCTATTGCAATATAAGATTCTCGCTCCTTGACTACATAGTTATCAAGTGTTAATGTATCGGACCATAGTTCTTGTCCCTGTAAATCATAAGCCATGATACCATCTTTAGTTATTTTGATAATCTGCTGATTATTTACTCCTATATAAGTATTACTGAGCATTTCAAATTCTAGAATATCTTTTTCATATTCTAACGTATTCTCTCCTTTAGCAAACTGCATGAATTGTGTTTCAGTTAATAGCATATAGAGTACTGTCAATAATACAAGTATGCCTAATACAATAGCTGTTAGTTTAAATATGCCCTTTTTTCTTTGCGCAGTCAATCATTTGCCCTCCTCATTCTTTACCGTCTCATTTATCTAGCCTAATAATCGGAAAAATGTAGCCTCTATAATGTATAGAGGCTACTGTGTGTCTTAAGATTAAAAATTTTTTCTATATAATATCTTGATACATCTTCATATAACACTTAGCCGCATCATCCCAAGAAAATCCTTTTTTCATACCATTAAGCTGAATTTGCTTAAACTGTTCAGGTTCCTCATTGTAATACTCATAAGCTTCTTCGATTTTTTTATACATCCAATAGCCGGAGTACTCCTCAAATTCAAATCCGGTTCCCTTTTTCGTCTCTCTGTTATAGTGCATGACTGTATCTTTTAATCCACCGGTTTTTCTTACAATTGGAACCGCTCCGTAACGCATGGCAATAAGTTGGCCTAATCCGCACGGTTCAAACAACGAAGGCATTAAAAACACATCACTGGCCGCATAGATCTTTTGAGCTAATGCTTCATCAAATGCAAGGAAAACACCTGTTCTTTCTCTATACTTATAGGCTAAATGCCTAAACATATCCTCATATTCCTTCTCTCCTGTACCAAGTACAACAAACTGCACATCCAGCTGCATAATCTTATCCATTACCCATATATGATCAATCGTTTGTTTCATTAAATCGAAGCCTTTTTGATCTGTAAGTCTTGATACAATTCCTATAAGCATACAATCTTTTTCTTGAAGTCCATATTCCTTTTGAAACATAGCTTTATTTTGCTTCTTCCTTTGAATCGACCTATATGTATAATTAATATACAGATGTGGGTCTATCTTCGGATTGTATATATCATAGTCTATTCCATTTAAGATTCCTTCTATTTTATCGCTTAATTTTTCACTTAAGAGTTCATCGAGACCACAGCCATACTCATAAGTTTTTATTTCTTGTGCATAAGTTGGGCTCACCGTTGTAATTTTATCTGAATAGATAAGTCCTGCTTTCATGTAGCTTATGGCTCCATGATACTCTATCTTTTCCGGAGACATGTAATCCGGTGATAATTCCAAAAGTTCTAATCTTTCCCTGCCAAATATCCCTTGAAACTTCATGTTGTGAATAGTATAGATACTCTTGATATCTGCATATAAAGGGTCGTGACTATATTTATCTTTTAAAAGCAAGCACAATGGTCCAGTCTGCCAGTCGTTACAATGAATGATATCTGGCACAAAATCTATATGTCTAATCAGCTCCAGTACACCTTTACAAAAAAATGCAAACCTTTCATCATCATCTTCGTAACTATAAAGTTCAGGTCTTGCAAAATATGTGTCACTCTTCAAAAAATAGGTAGGTACTATTTGGTCATCATAATAAATACCCACACCTTGTGCTCTCCAGCCTAACTGTACAGTATAGCTTGTCAAAAAGTGTTCATCATGTTCGAAAAATTTCCCCTGCATAGACTGATAGTAAGGCATAGCAACCCTAGCATCTACTCCCTGTTTTCTGAGTTTCTTAGGCAGTGCCCCTACTACGTCTGCAAGTCCCCCTGTTTTTGCATAAGGGGCAACCTCACTTGATACAAACAAACACTTAAGTGGTATATCTTTCACCTTCGTACCTCCTGATATAAATCTTTAGTGAATCATATAATCCTATAATACACTTTTAATGAATTACTTGTATAGTATAATATTTATAAATACTTATTTTTATCCTAATCTACAGGTAATTTTAATGTTTGTCCCACACGGATAAAATTAGTATTTCCTAATTCATTGATCTTTGCAATCTCTTTAGACTTATTTGCACTGCCATATTTATCATAACTTATGTCAGCTAAAGTATCCCCTTCTTTTACTGTATATTCTTCATATTGAACATCTTTTTCTGCCCCTTCGGCTGCTTTTGCCTCTTCTGGATCTGATTGTATCTCTGTATCTATTATTTCTTCTTTAACAACTTCTTCTGCCACTGTAGTAATCGGTGAATCTATCTGCTCTGGCTCACTTAGTTCCGTCTGTTCTTCATCAACCTCTTTCTGAATATCATTTGACTGTATAATAAAATTAATCTGCTCCTCTTCACTGTTATTTGCCGCTGTAACAGGTAGGATACTATTTACTGGTATACTGGCATTAGAAGATAATGTTCCTCTTACATTTTTAGTGTCATTCATTTTTACGATGATTGCAGTTAATCCAATTAGAATCATACTGGCAACAATAACAGTTAAATTTACGTTCTTTCTTTGTACATATTCCTGTTTACGAAGCTTTCCGATTTCTCTGAACTGATTAACTACTGTATCCTCTATAACTCTAGCTTCTTTTTTAAAAAAGGGATGTTCTAACATATACTGTTGCATATTTTCATTTCTTTCATAATACATGTAATAGCCACTTTGTTCTTTTAGTTCTTCATTTTCGTAAACAAAGAGTGTTTCGATTTTATTGATAGCGTCTACTAACATAAAAATGCTTCCTTCTTCACCAAATACAGCTTGATGTTCGCGGACTTCTTTCATTGTCAGCATCGTACCATATCCTGGCTGCATATGCATCCATCCAATAATCTTTTGATCCTTAAAATACATATCCTTTTCCCTTTTTATTTCCTCTAACACAGTTGTATCAATCCATTCATTCTCGCCGTTAAGCTTGTCCATAGGAACAGGAATAATCCCTTTAATAATCACTTCTTTGCTTTCTAAACAGCATTCTCCTAAAAATACTGCTGAGCTTTCTATACTTAGATCTATTAAGGCATATTGATATAAATAGGTATAAACATAATCTTCTAAATAGATATGGTAATCACAGTCTAAATCACCTATAGGTTTTATGTTTGTAGGCTTCTGACCTAGAGTACTATATACTTCATTTGATACTACTATACCTTCTTCCAGCTCATGCCTATCCGTTTTACTTGTCTTCTCCATATTGGTATCATATCTGGTATCCATGTTGTTTTGTCTTTTACTTTCCTTATTAGGCCTATAAGTTATTTTTCCCATTTGAATCACCTTCCATTTTTATCCATTTTAATTTAGGATACTATAGATTCAAATAAATATTTAATCTTTATTGTCGAGTATATTTGTTTTTTTATTTTCTTTTTTTTTATATTTTTTACTTTTTTTACCATTTTAAATGTGTATTTTATGTTTTAGTCACTTATATAATAAATATTTTATTTTTTTATAAGATATAAAAACTTGTATCCTTTCAGTATATCAAGCAATATCTTAATTTATAAGCAGGACAAATTATTATTTGTAAATAAATTCCAATAACTTTTGTAAATAAATACCCTAAAAAATGGGAAACTATAGAGATATATTGAAAGTGGTGATAACGATATGTATACAGAATTAGATACTAAAAGTCAACCTGCCTATATTAACATTAATGACAACCATCATTTTAATAAGTTTTGTGATAATTTTCATGACCATTTGATTCATTTTTTACCTTTTCACAATGACGAGCTTGTTATTGTATGCATTGGAACGGATAGGGCTACTGGTGATAGCTTAGGCCCACTGATTGGTTATAAATTAAAAGATTTAAAATATGGCAAAGTATCAACTTATGGAACACTGGATGAACCCGTTCATGCCAAAAATTTACAAGATATGATTGAAAATATTAAACTGCTCCATCCCAATGCTTTGGTGGTAGCCATTGATGCCTGTTTGGGTGCCATGGCTAATGTAGGATGCATCACTATTGGTCAAGGTTCTATTCGCCCTGGTGCCGGCGTGCAAAAAGAACTTCCTCCCATAGGACATATCCACATTACAGGCATTGTTAATTTCAGTAGTCTTATGAATATGGTTATTCTTCAAAATACCAGGCTCTCTCTCGTTATGAAAATGGCTGATACTATTTCTTCTGGCATTAAGTACTGTCTATGGCGCTATTATAAATCATCATAGAAAAAGATACTACTCTTGCACTGTAGTATCTTTTAAATAACCTTTTTTATTAAGTTCCTCTTCAATAATATTAAGTTCCTCTTCACTACTTGCTTCAATAGTATGCATGTGCATACCGTTTGTCAGCTGCATCAACGGCGCTGCACTGGTCTCATTAACTTTATCTACAAATTGCCTAATCTCTCTTCTTGTTTTAAGCATCAAGTCCCCAACCAATTCTCCATATACTGGATGACCAATAATAACGTTTTTTACTCTTCCGCCATTATCAATAATAGTATTCAGTTCATCTTCTAACTCCTTGTGGGTATGCTGTACTAAAACAACTCGCGTTTTCATAATATTAGCTTCTTTATTTAAAATATATCCTCTTGCAGTTGCTAACAAATCATACCCAGATGCTCTTAGCAGTGCTATATCCTGAACAATAATTTGTCTGCTGACTTTAAGTTCCTTTGATAAATAGGTTCCACTAATAGGTAATGTGCTCTCATTTAATACTTTTAGAATAAATTCTCTTCTCATATCCCCATCCATTTTAATAACTCCTTTCTTAACTGAAGTGCCCATCAACCAAAAGTAGTTCAGGCTATGAAATGCCTGAACTACTCTTTAAAAGTTATTGATTTATTCTTTTTAAAAGTTCTTCTCTAAGCGTTTCATATCCTTTTTTACCTAGTAAAGCAAACATATTTTTCTTATATTCCTCTACTCCTGGTTGGTCAAATGGATTCACTCCTAATAAATAACCACTTATCCCACAGGCTTTTTCAAAGAAATAAATAAGTTTACCCATATTATAAGCCGTAAGCTCAGGTATACTAATCACCATATTAGGAACACCACCGTCTACATGGGCGAGAAGTGTTCCTTCAAATGCTTTTTTATTGACAAAGTCCATTGTTTCACCTGCCAAATAATTTAACCCATCTAAATCTACTGGTTCTTCTTCAAGTACCACATCCAGTTTTGATTTTTCTACATGAATAACTGTCTCAAATAAGAATCTTTGTCCATCTTGAATATATTGGCCTAAAGAATGTAAATCTGTTGAAAAGTTTACTGATGAAGGATAAATACCTTTTTGATCTTTTCCTTCACTTTCTCCATATAATTGTTTCCACCACTCTCCAAAATATTGAAGGCTTGGCTCATAATTTACCACAATCTCTACATTTTTACCTTTTTTAAGCAAAGCATTTCTAACAGCAGCATATTTGTAGCACTCATTTTCACTTATAGCTGTATTTTGATACTCATTTCTCGCCTCAGCTGCACCACTCATAAGTTCATCAAGGTCAATACCTGCAACCGCTATTGGAAGAAGCCCCACTGCTGTAAGTACTGAAAAACGACCTCCCACATCATCAGGAATAACAAATGTCTCATATCCCTCTTCTTTAGCAAGGGTTAGTAATGCTCCTTTTGCCTGATCTGTTGTTGCAAAAATACGGCCTTTTGCAGCTTCTTTTCCATATTTTTGTTCCATGAATTTCTTAAATACACGAAAAGCTATAGCTGGCTCCGTTGTCGTCCCTGATTTAGAAATAACATTAACACTAACGTCTTTGCCTTCACATACATCTAAAAGGTTTTTAAGATACGTTCCCGAAATATTATTTCCTACATAGTAGATTTCAGGAGTTTTTCTTTGTTCTTCAGTTAATGAATTATAAAATGTATGACTTAGTGCATCAATACACGCCCTCGCTCCTAAATAAGAACCACCTATTCCTATTACGATAAGTACCTGTGAATCCTTTTGAATTTTATCTGCAGCTTTTTTAATCTTTTCAAATTCTTCTTGATTATAATTAACTGGTAAGTCTATCCATCCTAAAAAGTCATTCCCTGCACCATTTTTTTCATGGAGCATGGTATGTGCAAGCTCCACTTGCGCTTGTAGCAATTCTACCTCGTAAGGCTTTACGCCTGTTTTAGAGTAGTCAACAGTAATCTTATTCATTACTAAAATCCTCCTAGCTTTTCATGGGATACTTATTTTAAAGAAGCCCTGCTTTAGGTTCCTCTTGGTTACATCATATCATATTATAAAACAATTTGTAACTTTTTTAAATAGTTAATCCTCATTGGAAGATCCTTATTAGTCTGGCTATATCTTGTTCACTTAATTCATCATTTAATCTTTTTTGTTTCTCAAGTTCTGTCATCATAAGTGGTTTTATTTCCTCTTCTGCTTTTATCTCTTTTTCTAACTCACTAACTTTTGTTTTTAACTGAATGATATCTTTATTTGTTAATTTCCTTTGAGCCTCCACCGGATAAATATGACGCACATAATCATGGACAATCATCATGGTCATTTCCCCCTCTTCTTCTATTCCTTTAATAAACTTAAACATTTGTACAGCGATGGTAATGAGCATGCTTGCAGTAATGATTACTATAGTAGACGGATGATCTGCTGTCTTATTAACAAATGCAATTAATGCTTCCAAAAAGATAATCCCCCACATGATTTGGGTCGTTTTAGTTGCAATATTTTTTATAGTTAAAAACGGAAATCTCCCTATATATTCTCTGTATAGAATTGTTCTAATAATATTTTCCAACTCTGCAGGATCTTCAAGATTCTGCTTACTTTCTTTATATTTATGGATGACCTTTTCTATAAAAGCAATTTGAGCTTGCACTTTATAAACTCTGGAGTTTCCGTATTTATTAAGACTAAGCTCTATACTTTTAAACTTATTTATGATCATATAGTGAGTCAATACAATCAATGCTGCCAAAATAATCTCCATTATACATAATACTATTATCATTTACTTTCCCCCTTTTATTCTTTAATTTATTTTACCATTTTTTTACATTTTTACAAGTATAAGTTTATATCCGGGAATTAAAAAATGACTCCCTCTAAGTGAAGGAGTCATTTTTATTTTTTTATAAATTGGCTAGTATACTTTCAATCATCTTGCTAGCATTTCTTGCAGCGACATATACAAATTCTTCAAAGTTTACATCTGCACTATGATCTGCTTTATCTGAAATAGCTCTTATAATAACAAAAGGTATTTGATTTAAATAACATGTGTGAGCAATAGCTGCTCCCTCCATTTCTGCACAATATGCTGTGAAGGTTGAATAAATATCTTCTTTAACCTTGATGCTTGAAATGAATTGATCCCCGCTTGCCACTCTACCAATGACTACTTTGTGACTGCCTTCTAGATTTTGAGCTGCTGCTTTAGCGACTGTTACAAGCTTTTCATCGGCCTCAAAATAAGTTTTATTCATCCGTGGAATTTCTCCTCTTGGATTCCCTACAGCGGAAGCATCCATATCATGTTCAACAGTATCACTGGATATAACAATGTCTCCAATATTAATGTCAGGGTGCAGACCTCCCGCAACCCCTGTATTAATAATACAATCTGCATCAAATCTATCTATAAGAACCTGAGTACATACAGCAGCATTAACCTTACCAATACCGCACCTTACTACAACTAACTCTTTATCATTCATTGTACCTTGGCAAAATTCCATACTGGCAATAACCGTAGTATGCGTAATATTCATTTTTCTTTTAAGGGAAATAACTTCCTCATCCATTGCACCTATAATACCTATCATTTGTTTACTCCTTCCATCCCTATCAGGCTATTCTATAGCCTTGGATTTTCATATAGATTTATTATATCCTATAACTGCAATTTATCCAACTATAGCCTTTTATCAAGTCTCATTTTCCTAAGATGCGTTAAAAGGTTTGACCTTAAGTTTTAGAACCTCATAAATCCTTTGTTTGACATCTTCTGTATGGGTCTCTCCATATTTTTGAATAAATTCCAGATTATCTAGTGTCACATCTAACATAACCTGCAGCCATGAATATATTTTTTGTGCTGTTACGCGGTTCCTGTCATAAGAGATTGTTACTGTATTTTTATCATAATCGATATCTATTTTCTCTACACCATTTAATAACTTAACTGCTTCTGCCGCATATTCTTCATAAATCTTGAATTGATTATCTATCTCTGATAACCTTTCAATTTGTATTTTTAACAGACCCGGACTATTTTCTATCACATTAAACTTGATTAAATTTTTGATGAGCTGTTTTTTGAGTCCAAACACATAGCTCCCCCCTTTATATCAAGTTATGCGCCACTTTATCTATCTAGACATATTATCTCTTAACGACATCATATTGATTTCTGAAAAATTCCGTAAGCTTTTTAAGTGAATTAATCAACACTTCATTGTCTTCATCAGACAGTTTATCGATCATGGCTTTTACCATCGTCTGATGGAAACTTTCATGAATCCTGTAAGCAAGTTTCCCTTTATGTGACAGTTCTATTTCTACAAAGCGTCTGTCATCCTCACAGCGATTCCTTATGACATACTCTTTTTTTACAAGCCTGTTAATTGAAGTCGTGAGTGTTCCTACAGTAACTCCAATCTGGCTTGCTACATCCGTCATAGTCCTTGATGTTAGACCAATAGCTTCTAAAACATGCATTTCTGTAATAGAGAGATCACTAAATTTGCTATTTTGAAGTGCCGCTTTCTCTATAGTCAGAATATCGTTAAATAATTCCACGAGTAATTCATTAATGATTTTAACTGAACCTTGCAATTAAATCTCCTCCTTTCTATGACATGAATTTACTTTGTTTTTCAAATTTTTCTATTCTCAAAGTTTAGAGTTTAATATTTGCATTATCAAGTATTGTGATGTACTAAACCAGGTATTATTTGGCAATACTAACAAACAGGAGGTGTTTCATTTGATTAATTCTATAACTAAAGATTCAACTACCATTCTAAAAAATAAATTCACACTTATTTATATACTTAACTGTATTGACATTCTATTTACCTATACTTTACTTAAAACTGGTGACTTTTTTGAGGCCAACTTTATCATGCAGCCTATCGTCTCTAACGGCTTCTTAAGTATACTTGTTAAAATCATATTACCGGCCATCTTAATTTACATGCTATTTTTTTATTTAAAAGAAACTAAGTTCTCTTCTTTAAAACTTTGCAATTTTTTTATTAATATCGTCGTCCTTATTTACTTAATGATTAACTTTCTACATGTTTATTATATCATAAATATTTTTTTCAATTTATAATTTTTATTTATTATACCTGTACTAAAGTACATTCTTCTCCTCATATGTATAAATAACTGGCTTTACTATTGCTTGTCTTAAGTATGTACTATATACTATTTTATATAGATCAGATTGGATAATTCCAGTTATCCCTGATGTTAATTTGTCCAAAAATATTATAATAAAACCGAGGATTGTAGAATGATTATTAACTTAATTAGAGGTATGTTTATGGCATTTGCCGATAGTGTTCCTGGTGTTTCCGGTGGTACAATTGCTTTTGTGATGGGGTTTTATAATGAACTGATTGATTCGATTAATACATTGGTATCTCATTCTTCTGTGAAAAACAAAAAAAACGCTTTAATTTTTTTGTCTAAAATTGGTGTAGGATGGACGCTAGGGCTAATTACTTCAGTCCTTTTTATAGCTTCTATTTTTGAAAGTAAAATTTATAATATCAGTTCATTATTTATAGGTTTTATTCTTTTTTCCATTCCTATCGTTCTTAAGGAAGAACAAAAAAATCTTAAAAACAATTATAGACATTTAATTTATTTATTTGCAGGTATTATTATCGTCTCTCTAATAACTTATTTTAATCCTGTATCTAAAGGCGGCGGTATTGATGTTTCTATAAATCATCTTTCATTAAGCTTGGCACTATATGTCTTTATAGCTGGAGCTATAGCCATCTCAGCAATGATTCTTCCTGGTATTTCCGGATCAACGCTACTGCTTATATTTGGTCTTTATACACCCATTATTACGGCAACTAGGCATGTTATTCTGTTTAACTTCTCTTATCTGCCAGTTTTAATTATTTTTGCTCTAGGTATTTTATTTGGGATTGTTACGATTGTAAAACTTATAAGTTCTTTGCTTAAGACCAAACGTTCTCAACTTGTTTACTTCATTCTAGGTTTGATGATTGGTTCCTTTTATGCCGTTTTCATGGGACCCACTACGTTAGAGGTTCCACTTCCACCTATGAATCTTAAGACCTTTAATGTTTTTTTCTTTTTAATTGGAGCTCTTATTATTATTTTATTAGATAGTCTAAAATTTATTTTAAAACCAAAGGCAAGCTATAAATAGCTTGCCTTTATTTTTTTATTACTTATTTATTTAAAGATGCTCCTATAAAGTCCGCAAATAATGGATGAGGTCTATTAGGTCTTGATAAAAACTCTGGATGGAATTGAACCCCTACAAACCATGGATGATCTTCTATTTCTACGATTTCTACAAGTCTGTCATCTGGAGATATCCCAGTTATTTTAAGACCATTGCTTGTCAGAAGTTCTCTGTATTGATTATTATATTCATATCTATGTCTATGTCTTTCTTCAATTATATCTTTTCCATAAGCTTTATAAGCGTTTGTATCTGTAACAAGCTTGCATGGATAAGCACCAAGTCTCATTGTCCCTCCCATGTCTTCAATATCTTTTTGATCTGGCATAATATCTATAACAGGGTGTTTGGTATTAGGTGAAAGCTCAGAACTGTGAGCGTTTTCTAATCCTAAAACATTTCTTGCAAATTCAATAACTGCACATTGCATTCCTAAACAAATGCCAAAAAAAGGAATTTTGTTTTCTCTAGCAAACTTTACAGCTTCAATTTTCCCCTCTACACCGCGGTCTCCAAACCCACCTGGTACTAATATCCCATCTGCTTCTTTTAAAATATCCATTGCATTTTGACTTGTAACATTTTCCGCATTAATCCAATCAATCTCTACTACTGCACTATGATGGATACCCGCATGATGAAGGGACTCTACTATAGATAAGTAGGCATCGTGCAGTTCTACATATTTACCGACTAGTGCTATCTTAGTTTTTTTGTCTCTGTTTCTCTCTTTTTCTACCATCGCTTGCCACTCAGTTAAGTCCGGTTCAACTGCTTCCATATGCAATTTTCTGCATACTATTTTAGCGAGACCTTCTTCTTCTAGCATAAGTGGAACTTGATATAATGTTTCTGCATCCAAGTTTTGGACAACACAATCTTTTTCTACATTACAGAATAATGAAATCTTATATTTCATGTCCTCGGATATGGGGCGCTCTGTACGAAGCACAATGATATCCGGCTGAATACCTATTGAACGCAGTTCCTTTACTGAATGTTGTGTAGGTTTTGTTTTCATTTCTCCGGACATGCCTAAGTAAGGTACTAACGTAACATGAATATAAAGTACATTTTCCCGTCCTACGTCAGTAGTCACTTGTCTTATGGCTTCAAGAAAAGGCAGACTCTCAATATCTCCCACTGTTCCGCCGATTTCAGTAATGACGATTTCAGATGTGTCACCTGTATTACCCACTCTATAAACACAATCTTTAATCATATTTGTAATATGAGGAATTACTTGAACAGTGGCTCCTAAATAATCTCCTCTACGTTCTTTGTTTAAGACAGACCAATAAATCTTTCCTGTTGTTACATTACTATATTTATTAAGTTTCTCATCAATAAATCTTTCGTAATGTCCTAAATCTAAATCCGTTTCACTACCATCATTTGTTACAAATACTTCACCATGTTGGTAAGGACTCATTGTCCCTGGATCTATATTGATATAGGGATCGAATTTTTGGATTGTTACTTTTTTCCCTCTTGCTTTTAATAATCTTCCTAAACAAGCAGCCGTAATCCCTTTGCCTAAGCCTGAAACAACTCCTCCTGTAACAAAAATATATTTTGTAGACATTTTTTCACCTCAACCATATTTATATTTACATCTTCTCATTATCAACCTTTATATTTTAGTATTATAATAACACAGTGTCAAGTAATGTTAGCATTATCTTTTCTTTTTATAGATTCTTTTATCCTATATGATGCCATCTAACAATAAGTGGCAACATATTTTTATCTTAAAATGAAAAATCCCCACTGTAACATCTTGGGGATTTTATGCTGGCTTTTTCTAATCCTTTTTACCTATAAATTTTAGTTTATTGATTTGAACGAATCATTTTATAGGCTTTTAGTTCATTAACACTCTTAGAAAGTTTTTCTTGTTTATCTGCCGCTTTGTCTACTTGGGCTACTACGTCCAGCATATTCTTCTCTAAGCCTTTAAGCGATGCAACTGAAGTATTAATAAGTGCGATTTCACTGCCTATGCTTTCTGCGCATGCACAAGATGATTCTATGCTGCTGGCAAATTCTTGAATGTATTGCGTAATAAGTGATATTTCTTTTTGTATTTGAGCTGTATTGGATTTGCTATCTTGTATATTTTTATCCGCCTGCTCTACCTTTACTTCAATTTTTTCAATACCTACAGTTGTGGCCTCTACTTCTTCACTGGTTCTAAGCGATGATTGTTCAAGTTCTCCTAAGAATTTTGTCATATTATCAAGAAGCTCTTTTGTACCGTCCGACAGTTTTCTAATTTCTTCTGCAACTACTGCAAAACCTCTTCCTGCTTCTCCTGCTCTGGCAGCTTCTATCGATGCATTTAAGGCCAAAAGATTGGTTTGTTCAGCAATAGCTGATATCCCGGTAATATTACTTGTTACATTTCTAGCCGTTTCAATTAAGGTTGTGACTTGTTTTTTCATAGATTGTGCTGTAGCATTGATACCTTTAACAGCTTTTGTTATTGTTGCCAGCAGTTTTTCAACCTGCTCTGTTGAATTTGCTGATATCTGAATTTTTTCAGTAATACCATCAACAGTTGCTGTCACTTCTTTGGATCCACTGGATGTCTTTTGCCTTGAAGTTCCAAAAGTTCCTAATCTGCCAGTTACTTCACTTTCTATTGCAATTAATGTCTGGATTTGGGCAGCCACAATCTGTAACTCTTTAGAGGCTGTATCCTTTATATTTTTTATCTCTAATTTTACATCTTGTACTTGTGTAGATAAACTACCTATATGATTGCGGATTGCAATAATTTCTTCTACAGTTTCTGCTTTTAGGATAGCTTTTTTATTTTTACTGATATCTTGTAATAACAGTTCTAATTCTCCCTCAGCTAACTTCCTCATTAATTCTACATGCTGTTTTTTATTAAACATATTTTATCCCCCTCATTTTTAATGATATTAGTAGTATTCTCTGATAATATTTATAATTTTATCAATGGCCTTTGTCTCAGTGGCTTGTCTCATTGTTTCTTTATACTGCTCTTTATTGCGATAAATAAGTTCTATCTTCTCTACAAGTGTTTTTTCATTTAATTCATCTTCGAGTAAAATCTCACAGTATCCTTTATTCTTCATAGAGTTTGCGTTAAGAATTTGGTCTCCTCTGCTTGCTGAGGCAGAAAGCGGGATAAGCAAACTCGGTATATGCAGTGCTACCAGTTCAGAAATAGCATTAGCTCCTGCTCTTGACAGCATGATATCTGTTATTGCAAACAAATGGGGCAATTCTTCTGACACATACTCAAATTGCTTGTAGCCTTGGATACCTTCGAGTGAAGCCTCTTTATTGCCTTTGCCGCATATATGAATCACATTAAACTTCTTTAATAGCTCTGGAAGTCCTTTTCGTAGAACTTTATTAATTTTGACTGAGCCTAAGCTTCCCCCCATCATTAAAAGAGTTGGTTTTTGATATTTAAAACTACACAATCTATTGCCTGTTTCTCTGCTTCCTTCAAAAAGTTCCTTTCTAATTGGCGACCCTGTAAGTACCCCTTTGTTCCCAACATATTGAAGGGTTTCTTCAAAGTTAACACATATTACTTTTGCCCCTTTCATCGCCATTTTATTGGCAAGGCCAGGGGTCATGTCTGACTCATGGATGATAACTGGTATTTTAAGAGTGTTTGCTGCCATGACTACAGGTACTGTGACATATCCGCCTTTAGAGAAAACAACCTTTGGCTTTAATTTTTTTAAAACTTTATAAGCATCCAAAAATCCTTTAATCACCTTAAAGGGATCTTTAAAGTTTTGTAAAGACATATACCTTCTTAATTTCCCTGATGCAATGCCATAATAAGGGATATTTTCTTTCTCAATGAGGTCTTTTTCGATTCCTTGGTAACTTCCAATGTATCTTATATCCCACCCCTCATTTCTAAGACTTGGTATTAATGCTATATGAGGTGTTACATGCCCAGCAGTCCCACCACCTGTGAGTACAATAGTCTTCACTTATTGAACCTCCTTATTTTATTGAATGAATGACAGCTTCTGCCACTTTATCTGCTATCCCTTTATCAAATGGTTTAGGAAGTATATTTTCAGGACTTAATTCTTCTTCATCTATCATATCAGCAATTGCAAGAGCTGCTCCTATTTTCATATCTTCTGTAATTTGAGAAGCACGGGCTAAAAGAGCTCCTTTAAATATTCCTGGAAATACCAATACGTTATTGACTTGATTAGGAAAATCTGATCTTCCTGTCCCTACTACAAGTGCTCCTGCTTCTTTTGCCAAATTCGGCATAATTTCCGGCACTGGATTTGCCATAGCAAAAACTATTGCTTTTTCATTCATACTGCTTATCATCTCTTGTGATACAACATTGGGTGCTGACACTCCAATAAATATATCGGCTCCAACAAGCGCTTCTTTAAGTGTTCCTTGTAAACTAGATTTATTAATTTGTTTGCAAATATCTTTTTGCGCCCAATTCATCCACTCGGCATCTTGATACAAAATCCCCATTTTATCCACTACTATAATATTCTCAAACCCATAATACAAAAGTAATTTGGTAATAGCTAGACCTGCTGAACCGGCTCCATTAATAACTACCTTTACTTGTTCTTTGAACTTGCCGGCTACTTTAAGACTATTGATAAGACCTGCTAAAACAACGATAGCCGTCCCATGCTGGTCATCATGAAAGACAGGTATATTAAGTTCTTTCTTAAGCGCTTCTTCTATTTCAAAGCATCTGGGCGCCGCAATATCTTCTAAATTAATGCCTCCAAAAGTAGGTGCTATTTGTTTAACAAATTTTATGATTTCATCAGTTCCTTTAGCATCTATACAGATAGGCACAGCATTAATTCCAGCAAATTCTTTAAATAATACGGCCTTGCCTTCCATAACAGGCATAGCTGCTTCTGGTCCTATATCCCCTAAGCCAAGCACTGCTGTCCCATCTGATATAACTGCTACCGTATTGCCCTTCATTGTATATTTATAAACATTTTCTCTATCCGCTGCAATCTCTTTGCACGGTTCTGCAACTCCTGGCGTATACGCTATCGCTAAATCTTCTTTGTTATCCACTTTAGCTTTAGCCTTTATTTCCAGCTTTCCTTGCCACATCTCATGCATCTTTAATGCTTCTTCTCTTAAGTCCATTGTTTAATTCTCCTTTAATAACCTGATGTTTCCTATGTTTTTTATAAAATATTATAGCTCATAAACTAATCCCTTCAGCTAGTACGGCTTATCTATTATGACTATACTGATTCCCCTTGTTTATGAGCTTAAAAGTTTTATCTTTAACTATTATATTTATAATACTATTTCACTGTGTACGAAGTCAATATAGATTAAGTTAAGGCTGCATTAATATTTCTTACTACAAAAAATAAGACCACCTTTCATATCCAATGCTGCGGTCTTATAGTATACCCTGTAATGCTTCTATTCCATACAGTTATTACATCGTGAATTTCAAATAAGCCTTCTCTAACGTATTGACGTTTTTAACGAGTTCTTTAGATATCATCATAACTTTTTCTGCGTATTCACTTTGCTGTTCACTTACGATACAAACTTCATCGGTGCTTTGTATCGCTCCATCTACAATTTTAGATATTTTATTTATTTTACCCGACAATACTTCGTTACTGACATGTACTTCTTTTAACGTGTCTGTAATCTGCTTAATCGCATCATTCACATTGGCCGTTTTATCATAAATATCCGAGAAGGCTTCTCTTGCATCATTTACAATAGGTACCTGTTCATTAAATAACACTACAGCTTTCTCTAATTCCTTTAAAGTACTCTCCTTTTTATACTGTATTGTATTGACAATATGCATAATCGTCTGTAATGCACCTTCTGTCTGTGTAGATAATCGTTTAATCTCTCCGGCCACAACGGCAAATCCACTTCCTGAAGCTCCAGCTCTGGCCGCCTCTATAGAAGCATTTAAAGAAAGCAAATTGGTTTGTTCATTTATTTCTTTAATGAGATCTGTAACTACTTTTATCTGACTTGCTTCATCTCCCAGCTCATCAACTTGTACTTTAACAGCCTGACTAATAAATAAAGTAGCTTCTGTCTGCTGGCTTAAATAATTGATCTTTTCCTTTGTATCATTACTGATAGCCATCGTATGGTTAGAGTACTCTCCCATCTCATACATCTGCCTTACAACCTCTCTAATTTCTGTACAAAAACTCGCAATCATCTTCACAGAAGCATCTATTTCTGCCTTTTGCTTGTACGCACCTTCTGAAATAGTTGTTACTGCACTCTCTACCTCCTCAGCTGCTGCTGTTGTTGTTTCAGCTGACTCACTAAGTAGTGAAATATTATTTTGAACTGACTCTGTGACTTCTTTCGCATGGGTGATAAGCCCTTTTATCGTTCCAATCATATTTTCAAACCCTATCGTGAGTAGATTAATTTCTTTATTATTTCGCTTAACTTTCTGATTAATAATTATCTCCACATTTAACATGCCACTTTCCACTTGACCCATTATTTGTGAAAGGTTTTCGATAGGTTTTACTATTTTCCTTCCAAATAAAATACTGATACTAATAGCTAAAAGGGCACAAATCAATAACAAACCATAAATAGTTGCTGTAGTCCATTTAATCCCTGATAAAAGTACATTTTTAGGAGCATCTAAAACAACCATCCACTGGTTTTCACATTTGGCATAGCTTGTCAGTGCCTTTTGGGTCGTAAGTGTTCCTGTCTCCGCTGTAAAATTTTTATGATTAACTTCTGTATTTTTTAGATGTTCTTTATTTGAAAGAATAACCCTTCCATACGCATCTACCAGCATAACTGGAATCTGTTCATTGATACTTGCCAGACTTAACATATCAGATAAATACACTATGCTCACTGGAAACAGCGCTATACATGCTTCGCCTTTTATAATCCCTACATTTTTCCCTACATATACTCCCTCTGTTTCCCCTTCTGCAATATAAAACCATAAAGAGGCTGTTCTTGGAAGTTTCAAAATCTCCTGATATGCCTTACTTTTTTTAAATATATCTGAAACTATGTACTTCTCTAAATGTTTAATATTGACTGCTTTAGAAGTATAAGATCTCTCTTGCAGAATAACCTCATCACCCAAAAGTATAAAACCACCCTCTATGACACCGGTTCCAACTAATTCATCCGCGATAAGGCTTGCCACCTGCGCCTTTGCAGTAAACATCTCAATATTATTCTCTTCTTCTATACTCTTGGCGTAAGCCATAAAATTACGGCCTGATATAATATTACTTGTAGAGATGTTTACAGTATGAATCGTAGTATTTATTGCATAGCTTAGCTGGTCAATTATTTTCTGAGAATATTGTCCTACTGTCTTTTCCATACTTACCGTACCGGAGAAAATAGCAACAGTTCCTATCAGTATGCTCGGAATAAGACTTAAAGCAATTAATATGACTAATAATTGTGTATGTAAACTTGTTTTTGGCCTACTATTATTATATTTTATTTTTTTCTCTATAAACATGTATTTTCCCCCTGCAATGTTTCATAGATTTTAAAGGTTCCCGTATGGATAAATTTTAAAGACAATATAATACAAGCCACCTAGGTTTTCTTATATGAAATCAGGCAGCTTGTTTTATGATATATTTCAATATAGTGCTTTTATTTTAACTTTAAAACGACATTTATTTTTTCTTGATATATTTTCTTGTGTCAATAGCAACTGCTATGATAATGATAAGTCCTTTTATAATGTACTGGATATACGGGCTTACATTCACATAAGCAAGTCCATAGTTAATCACCTGGAATATAAATACACCCGTAACAATCCCACCTATTGAACCTACGCCACCGCTGAAGGACACCCCTCCAACTACTACCGCAGCAATAGCATCAAGATCATAACCATTCCCTAGATTGTTTGTAGCACTTCCTGTACGAGCTACTTCCAAACATCCTGCAAATCCGTAAAGAATACCCGCCATAACAGACACCAAAATAATCGTTCTTGTAATACTTACACCAGAAACTGCAGCTGCCTCTGGGTTGCCTCCAACTGCAAACATGTTTTTACCTAGCTTTGTTTTATTCCATATAAACCATACAATAAGAGTCGTTATAGCCGCATAAATAACTAAGTTTGGTATACTAATTGGTCCCAGTGACAAACTGCCTTGTGCAAATTTTGTAAACTTTGGATCAAGCCCTGCTATCGGAGAAGCTCCTACAGCATCATAGTATATAGAAGCTACCCCATAAACTACCAATTGCATACCCAGAGTAGCAATAAATGGTGTTACATTAAGTTTTGCAATAATTAACCCATTAAGCGTTGAAAATATAGTTGTTAAAAGAATACAAAATAAAATAGGTACTATGATAGCTAACTGAGGCATATCAGGAAAAATCCTTCTTGCGTATTCAGGTTCCTGCAAAAGCGAAGCTGAAACAACCGCTGCAAGTCCAACCATACGTCCAACAGAAAGGTCTGTTCCTGCAAGTACTAAGAGTCCTGCAACTCCTAATGCCAATATCATACGGGTCGAGGCCTGTGTAATAATAAATGTAAAGTTTTGAACAGATAAGAAACTGCTGTCCATAAAAATGATGACCCCTACAAGTAATAAAAGTACAATGTATATTGCATTATTTAATAAAAAATCTAATGTTCTTTTTTTGTCCCAAGCTTTAACTTTGTCCATTATGTTTTCCTCCTTTTATAAATACTTGGCTGCAAGCCTTAGAATTTCTTCTTGATTGGTTTCTTTGGTATTAACAATACCTGCCACTCTGCCATTACTCATTACCAGAATTCTATCTGTTATCCCCAATAATTCTGGCATCTCAGAGGAAATCATAATTATTCCTTTTTCTTTCTTAGCAAGATCTAAGATGAGTTGGTAAATTTCATATTTCGCTCCAACATCTATTCCCCTTGTGGGTTCATCTAACATAAGTATTTCTGGATTTGTAAGAAGCCATCTTCCTAAAATCACCTTTTGTTGATTACCTCCGGACAAAGATCTAATAAGGGTTTTTTGAGAAGGAGTTTTTACCCGCATACTGTCAATAACCCATTGTGTGTCACCATCTAACTTTTTACCGTTAAGCACTCCTAGTTTATTACAGTATGATGAAATATTAGCAATGATGGCATTGAATCTGATATTTAGCACACCAAATATTCCTGTTTGTCTTCTGTCTTCCGTTAATAAGGCAAATCCATTTTTAATAGCCTGTTGAGCATTTTTATTAACAATTGATTTGCCATGTATAATAACTTCTCCTGATGCCCTCTTTCTGATTCCAAATAATGTTTCAACAATTTCTGTCCTTTTGGAACCCATAAGCCCGGCAACACCCAATACTTCACCCTTTTTCAAATCAAAGGATACATCTTGTATAGATGGTTGATAGGTTGCTGTGAGATTTTTAACCTCTAAAATTGTTTCTCCCGGCATATTATCCTTTGGAGGAAAACGATTACTTAAGTCTCTTCCTACCATTAATCGGATAATTTTATCGGTTGTCAAACCTGCAGCTGACTCTGTAGCAATCCATTTACCATCACGCATTACTGTCACATCGTCACAAATTTTTAGGATTTCTTCCATCTTATGAGAGATATATATAATGCCACATCCTTGGCTTTTTAGCTTATTAATAATTTTAAATAAATGTTCAACTTCTTTTTCTGTAAGAGATGATGTAGGCTCATCCATTACAATAACTTTAGACTGATAGGAAACTGCTTTCGCTATCTCAACCATTTGTTGTTGTGAAAGAGATAAATTCTCTATTTTTTCTTTTGGGTTAATATGAATAGATAAATCCTCGAATATTTGCTTTGTTTTTTCATACATTTCTTTTTCAGCTATAACAATACCTTTACTTGGAAATCTTCCAAGCCAAATATTATCCATAACTCTTGTTTGTCTTACTTGGTTAAGTTCTTGATGTACCATGGACACACCATGTTCAAGAGCCTGTTTGGGATTAATGAAATTAACTTTTTTACCATTTAAATAAATCTCACCTGAATCTTCTAAGTAGATTCCAAACAAACATTTCATCAGTGTTGATTTACCTGCGCCATTTTCTCCCATCAGGGCGTGAACGCTTCCTGGTTTTAAATAAAGCTGGGCGCCGTCTAATGCTTTAACCCCTGGAAATTCCTTTTCGATATTTTTCATCTCAAGCAGATAATTTATATTTGTCATTATGGTTTCACCACGCTTTACTATAAAATATTTTGCAGACAAGAACTTAGAACTGTTCTTGTCTGCACATACAAATTAAACTTTAAATCTTTATTTTGTTACAGCTACATAAGGTACACGAACGGCTCTTGTCTCGTCTAATACCCAGCTTGTTCCCTCAAGAACATCTTTACCTAATGCTGCATTAACTGCAAGTTCTAAAGTAGCTTTACCTTGATTTTCAGCATCATTAAGTACAGTACCTGCCATTTGTCCTTTTTCAACAAGGTCAAGTGCTTCTGGAATCGCATCTACACCAACAACTGGCATAAATTTGTCACCTTCAAAATATCCACTGGCTTTAAGAGCTTCTACAGCACCTAGTGCCATACCATCATTATTACAGATAACCATTTCAATCTTTTCACCATGAGCTGCAAGCCATGTTTCCATAAGCTCTTTACCTTTTGCTGCATCCCACATACCTGTTTGTTTAGCAAGTTCTTCTACTTCAATACCAGCTGCTACAACTGTATCTACTGAGAATTTCGTTCTTGCTTCAGCATCTGGATGTCCTGGTTCTCCCATAAGCATTACATACTGCATTTTGCCGTCTCCGTTTTTATCCCAACTAGCATTTGCTTTCCAGCCTTCTGCAATAAGTTCACCTTGAATAACTCCTGATTCAGCTGATGTTGTTCCAACATACCATGCTTTATCGTAACCTGTTTTATCTGTTCCATCTGGATATTCTTTGTTAAAGAATACAACTGGAATATTGGCAGCTTTAGCTTTTTCAGCTATAGCTGGTGCTGCACCTGGGTCAACTAAATTGATAGCTAATGCTTTAACACCTTTTGCTATCATTGCATCAACTTGGTCATTTTGTTTAGCTTGATCATTTTGTGAGTCATTCATGATAAGTTCTGCTTTACCATCTGCTGCTGTCTCGATGTTTTGTCTTACGAATGACATAAAGTTATCATCATATTTGTAAATAGTTACACCAATAAGTGGTTTTTCATCAGCTGGTGCTTCTGCAGCTGGTGTTTCAGCTCCTGCTGTCTCTGCTGGTGTCTCTGTTGGTGCTGGAGTATTTGAAGAGCAAGCTGTGAATCCCATGGCCATTGTTGCAATAAGTAAAAAACTAAATAATTTTCTCATTTTTTTCCCCCTTGATATTTCTTTTTTTATTTGTTAGATACTGTTTTCAATATCTTACATTTATTGTACCCATAAATTCTTACAATATGAATAAGTTTTTTTATGGTATAACACTATATTTTTACCAAAAAAATAATACCAATCATTCCCTTATTGAGGTTTGGTATTATTTTTTATTCAATATGTTATATTTTTTTACTCACTTTAAAGTTTCTTTAGTAATTATTTGATGTGGAATCCATAGATACTTGTCACCACTTTCATAATCTCGCACAATTTGAGATGGTTTATTAGCTGCTAGACTATATAACTTACTAAAAATAGCCCTTCCTTGCTCATCTGCATTATTGAGAACTGTTCCTAGCATCTTCTCCTCCTCAATAGCATGTAAAGCCTGATCGAGTCCATCTATGCCTAATACAGGAATAGCTTTTTTATCATAATATCCTTTTTCTTCCAGGGCCGTTATAGCTCCCAATGCCATTTCATCATTATTAGATAACACCACTTCTATCTTATTTCCAAATTTTTCTACCCATTCCAGCATTTTATCCTTCGCCTGAACCCTTTGCCACATAGCAGTATCCATTGCTAAACTTTCCGTCCTAAGCCCTGCCTCTTCTAGTACCTTAATGCTGTGATAGGACCTTAAAATACTATCTTGGTGTCCTTGTTCTCCTTCTAACATGACATATTGAATAATGCCATCCCTATTTTTATCAATCTCCCGCCCTTTTTGAATAGCCTCTAGGAGTATCTCTCCTTGCATTTCTCCAGCCTCAGCTGCATGAGATCCTATGTAATACACTTCATCCCACTTATCCATATCCTGCGGAACAGGCTCTCTATTAAAAATAACAACAGGAATTTTAGCATTTTTTACTTTATCAATGATATTAGAGGCTTCTGCCCTATCTACTAAATTAATGGCTATAGCATCATATTTTTCCTTTATAAGCTGCTCTATTTGTGTGGTCTGTAAGTTTTGATCATACTCACTGTCTAGCACCTCTACTATAATTTTAGTCTGTGAAAGCTCTTGCTCCTGCTTAGCACATGCTATAATACTATCATAAATCTTCATTACAAAAGGATCTTCTGCAGTATATAGTACCACCCCTACTCGAATCTCTGCTTGTTTTGGTGCTTCAACCTCGTCAATAGCAAGTAAGCTTGAACAACCAGATAAAACCACTCCCCCTAATACACTGCATAAAAACAGTAAAATTGCCCTTTTAAATTTTACCCTCATCTCATTACCTCCTTGTATTAAAACATCCCACACTCTAAAAATTTTAAAATCAAGTATAAATTAAAGGTATTTTAATGTATATGGTTGTCCCCTCTTCTTGTTTACTTTCTACTCTCATGCCATAGGTTTTCCCATAGTAAAGTTTGATACGTTCGTTCACATTCTTAATGCCAACCCCAGATCCTTTTGTCTTAATCTCTTGTTCTTTATCTAAGAGCATTAAAACAGTTTCTTCTGACATGCCTACCCCATTGTCTTTTATGCTATACACTAACTCCCCCTTATGGACATTTGCCAAAATAGTTATTTTCCCTTTATAAGTCATATATTCAATGCCGTGATACAAGGCATTCTCAATAAGAGGCTGCAAAATAAGTTTTATCGTCTTAGCATTTAAGGCCTCTTCATCTGCTATAATTTCAAACTCAAATCTATTCTTATATCTTATTTTTTGTATGGATAAATAATTTCTAGCATGTTCTAATTCTTCTCTTACCGTAATAATACTTTTTCCTGAGCTTATACCTATTCTAAAAAATCTTGATAATGCTGTAATCATCATAATAGCTTCCTCTATTTTACCACTCTCAGCAAGCCATATAATAGAATCCAGTGTATTATATAAAAAATGAGGATTAATTTGAGATTGGAGAGCTTCCAGCTCTTTTTTGCGTTTATCATCCTGCTCCGCTACAATCTCATCCATCAATTTCTTCATCCTGCTTACCATCGCATTAAAAGTCTTTGACAGATTTGCAACAATATACTCTCCCCCTTCATCCAGCTGTATGTCAAATCGTCCTGCTTCTACAAGTTTCATAGATCTTTCGAGCTTGTATAAAGGGGAAGAGAGCCTAGATGAAATAACCAATGTTCCTATCACGCACATGATAATACCCATTACTAGTACCATAATTAAAAAATTATTAAGTTCAGCATAGGTGAAAAGAATTTTATCCAGTCTCCAACTCCCGATAATCTTCCACCCCGTATAACCGGCTGTTTTTATTGTAAAGAGTATCCTATTATCATTAATTATTCTGGTATAATTACCATCTTCTGTCCCTACTCTATTTTTATCATAAATACTTACGTGTTCTTCATCTCCATAAATAATATCACCGTTAGATGCCAATATAAAAATATCACCCATATCATCTCCTGAAATACCTGCACATATATTCTCTATGCCCTTCAGGTTCATGTCAACCAATAGAACACCTTGTATAATCCGCCCATTTTCGTTAAGAGATATCGCTCTGCTTAGAGATATTACCCATTGATCATATCCTTCAAACAATTCCTGAGGATGAGGGCTTGAAAAATGGATATTTTCTGGCTTATTTAAGGCATCTTGAAACCATTTTTGTTGAGTTATTTGCACATCTTCTCTCAATTTATCATATTTACTATTTGCTATAACTTCTCCATTACTTTTGAAAATAGTTAAACTTGCTATATCACTATTCGTCGTATGAATAACACTCATCTCATTGGCAAAATTATTGTTTAATATATTCTGATTTTTTATGATTTTATAATAAAGCGTGTTGGAAATATTCATCATATTTTTTGTATAAGTATCTAAGCTGTATTTAACCTGTGTGAGCAATTGGTCAACAGCCTTATTTGCATAAGCTTCCGAAGTAAAATTAAATTTTTCATAAAGCGAAATACCTGTGAAAAGCATCCCTATAACAATAATGGTTGTAAAATACATAATCATCAGTGACTTAATACTGCGCAGCCTAGCTCCTGTTGCTACTTTATTAGTCTTTGCCATTTCTATACTCCGTTGGCGATATGCCTGTTATTTTTTTGAATACATAACTAAAATAATGCCCTTCTGAATACCCTACTCTGTTGGCTATATCAAAGGTCTTAAGCTCGCTTGTTCTGAGGAGTTTTTTTGCCTTATCAATTCTAATCAGTGTCAAATAATTTGTGAATGTAAATTTTGTTTCTTTTTTAAATAGGGCGGAAAAATAATTGGTAGAAATATGAAGATAGTTGCAGAGTTTTTCTGCACTTAGTTCTTCATCAAAATAGTTTTGTTTCATATATTCTTTTGCTTTTTCTATCAATTCATTTTTATTTGTATTTCTCTTAGCTGAAATTTCCTTTGCAAGCAGCGTACATACACTAAAAAGCCACTCTTTTATTTCTTCTTTTGTCTTAAAACTGTTGATAATGATTAAGAAGTTATCTTCCTTATTAAATAAAGCCGATGAATCAAGTTCCATACTTCTCTTGAGCTTAAGAATACTAGAAATAATATCTAAAATATAAAGCTGGTAATCATTTAAAGCCAATGTCACCCCTTCTATTTTTCCTACGAGTAAGCTAATAGCCTCTTCAATCTGCTTAATATCCCCTACTTTTATAGCCGCTAACAATGTCCTTTCATCCATTTCAGTAAAAGAAATTTCTTTTGAATGTACTGGCTCAATGTCATCAATATAAATAATCTTATTACTTCCTATAATAACAGTATAATCAAGAGCAGCTACTGCATCTATATAAGACTTGTACAACATAGGTTTGACCATACAGGCCGTTCCAACGCCTATTGTAACTGTCGTATCTAAGTATTTTTGAACTGTAGCTCTTATTTGATCAAGTCCCAAAAAAATCTCTTTATTTGTTTTGGGTGACTGATGATCTTCAATAGGCATGATAAGCACAATTTCGTTCATTTTCATAAACACTGTCCCTAAATTTTTTAAAGTGACTATCTCCTCACAAATATTAAAAATGGCAATTTTTAATAAACTTTTGTGCCTTGCTAAATTAGAATCTTCTATTCCTTTTACAAATTCATCCGGTCTGATGACTGCCACTGCCAATGAGTCCATTGTTATATCTAATGCTAAACTGCCTATATTTTCTTGTATAATTTCTTCTGCTACATATTCTGTTATCCAATAATTTAAAAACCGCTCTCTTACAAGGGGTAAGCTTTTTTGATAATTGAGTTTAAGTGTCTCTATATTATTAATAGACAAGATTTCTTCATCTAACATCATTTTAAGTTCTCTAAGAATCTCATTCATTTCTATGGAATTAATAGGCTTCAAAATATAGCGCATAACCCCCAGTTTAATCGCTGTTTGAGCATACTCAAAATCATCAAACCCCGATAATATAACAACTTTTGTAGTTGGAAATCTATACTTTATATTTTCTGCTAGTTTGATGCCATCCATAAAAGGCATTTTGATATCTGTAAAAACAATATCTGGAAGAGTCTTATCAATAATATCTAGTGCTTCCATTCCATTTTCCGCTTCGCCTACCACACGAAAACCGAGCTCTTCCCATTTTATCTTTTTGATAATACCTTGCCTAATTTCTTCTTCATCGTCTACCAGAAGTATTTTATAGAGATTCATGAATTCCTCCTAACCAAATACGCATACTATTTATATTTATCTATAAGAATATGTCATTTTTTTATTCAAACAATCTAATTATAACATATTAAATTTAATTTTTTAAGTATAGTGCACTTTTTTTCATCATGGGACGGCTTATTGATTGTTCAAATTTTATCATATTTTTTAAAGCTGTTTAGTATCCGCCTTAATAGTCAATACTCTTGTTATATCATCTACGAGTAAGATTGATTTTGAAGATAATATATGTTAAAGTCATGATGTACAGCTTAAGAAAGGAGCCCTTACATATGTGTGGTTTTTGTGGCTTTGTAGATTCAAATAATGATAATAACGATTTAGTTCTGACAAATATGATGGATAAAATAGCACACCGCGGTCCAGATAGTTCCGGTCAATATAAAGATGAATCTATCAGTATGGGATTTAGACGTCTTAGTTTTCTCGACTTAGAAGCAGGCAGCCAGCCTCTTTATAACGAGGACGGTCGCTTTGCCTTGACCTTTAATGGAGAAATATATAATTTTCAAAGTATCCGAGAAAAGCTTTTAGCCGCTGGTCATATCTTTAAAACTCATAGCGACTCTGAAGTTCTTATTCATGGCTATGAAGAATATGGCACTGAACTCCTCTCACACCTTAGAGGTATGTTTGCTTTTGTTATATGGGACAAACAGGAAAAGACTTTATTTGGTGCAAGGGATTTTTTTGGTATCAAACCTTTTTATTATACTCATTTCAATAACACCTTGGTTTATGCATCTGAAATTAAATCTATTTTAGAACACCCTCATGTAGACAAAGTATTAAATGAAGAGGCTCTTGAAAATTATTTAACTTTCCAATATTCTGCTCTTCCCGAAACTTTCTTTAAAGGTATTTTCAAACTTCCCCCTGCGCATTACTTTATTTTCAAAGAGGGTGTTATGACCACCACGCGTTATTGGGAACCTGTTTTTAATGAAACTACCGGAGCACTTGAGACGTATGTTGATACGATTGATGCTCAAATGAAAGAGTCCATCGAGGCTCATAAAATCAGCGATGTAGAAGTAGGGTGTTTTTTATCCAGCGGTGTAGATTCCAGTTATGTGGCAAGCTGTTTTAATGGCGACAATACCTTTACCGTAGGCTTTAGTAATGAACAATACAATGAAATCAGCTACGCCAAAGAATTATCTAAAGAAATCAATATTCCTAATAAACATAAAGTTATTTCTCCTGAGGAATACTGGACAGCCCTTCCAAAGGTTCAATATTATATGGACGAGCCATTGGCAGACCCTTCGGCTGTTGCACTCTACTTTGTTAGTGAGCTTGCCAGCAAGCATGTGAAAGGGGTTTTATCCGGCGAAGGAGCTGATGAGTTTTTTGGGGGATACAATATTTATAAAGAACCTATCGATACTGCTGCATACCGAAAGCTCCCTAAATCCCTCAGAAAATTTTTAGCAGCTATAGGCATGCTTATTCCTTTTAATTTCAAAGGAAAAAATTTCTTGGTTCGAGCAAGCAAAGATATAGAAGAACGTTTTATTGGTAATGCCTATATGTTCTCTCCTAAAGAACGTAAAGCACTGCTCAAAATCAAGACCTCTGCCCAAGATCCTTTCGAAATAGTCAAACCTATTTATGATAAGGTCAAAGGGAAAGATGATGTCACTAAAATGCAGTATGTAGATATGCATATGTGGCTTGTAGGTGACATCCTGCTTAAGGCAGATAAAATGAGTATGGCACACTCCTTAGAGCTCCGGGTACCCTTTTTAGATAAAAAGGTATTCGAAGTGGCCTCTACGATTCCTGTCAAATATAAAGTTAATAAAGAAAATACTAAATTTGCTATGCGTCTGGCAGCCAAACGTAACTTACCTGCGGCTGTGGCCAATAAAAAGAAACTCGGTTTTCCTGTTCCCATAAGAGTCTGGCTCAAAGAAGATAAATATTATACTTTAGTGAAAGAAACTTTCTGCAATACAACTGCTGAAAAATACTTTAATACGGCACAGCTCATAGAGCTACTTGACATGCATAAAACCGGAAAATCTGACAATAGTCGCAAAATTTGGACTATCTTTATGTTTCTTGTTTGGCACAAAGAATATTTTAGCTAAAAAGATGTGTATGAGGTTCTGAATCTCATACACATCTTTTATTCTCTAAAGCTTATTAGGATATTGCTATACGTTTTTGAATTTCTTCAAGTTCTACTAAAGTGGTTGTCTCATTGGCGGTTTGATTAAGTCTTACATCATCTCCATAGCTTCTTGGTATCAGGTGCAGATGAAAATGAAAGACAGCTTGTCCAGAGGCCTTACCATTATTTTGAACAATGTTTATCCCATCCAAGCCTAACGTATCTTTTAAATGCTGCGCCACTTTCTTGGCCAATGGATAAATCCCTTTGGCAATCTCTTCCGGCATGTCAAATATATCTGCATGGTGGTGTTTAGGGATAATGAGGACATGTCCCGGAGCTGCCGGAAATCTATCCAATATAACCTTATAAGTCTCATCTTCATAAATAGTATAAGATGGAATTAATCCTTCTATAATTTTGCAAAAAATACACTCTTCTTTCAATGTTCCCTCTCCTTCGCTAGTTTATTTCAGTTAACAGCTTTAAAAATCTGATCAATCTTTGGCAGTACTGAAAAGTTCCCTTTTACTTTAAGTTTACCAAGCATAAATGCTTTTTGATACGTCATTTTTTTGGTCAAAATATCTAAGAGTGCTTCTTCTGTTACAATAAATTCAACAACTGGGAGCTCGTCCGTTTGCTCAATATATTCACAATCTCCATTTTTTATAACGATATAGCCTTCCTCTCCTGAATGAGTCAGATTATATTTAAGAACCATCTCTAGTGTTTTGTCATGCTGTGCTATAAAAAAATGGGGCATTTGCTGAAGCTTTTTTAACGCAGGCTGCACGGTATAAATCGTTGAAGGCTTAGTATAGACACCTGCTTGTAGTGACTTAAATGATTCATCTTCACCAACCTGTCTTTTAAGTAAATGTGTAATTTCTTTTATCGTTTGTTCTTTGGCAGATAAACCGCTGTCATAGGTAGTTCCCACCGTTGGTGGTTCTGTTATCTTTCCCTCCTGTTTCAGTACTTCAATAAAGCTTTTCACTTGAACTTCTGGCTTTTTTTCTACAGCTTGTATCATTGTTCCTTCTTCTTTTACCACGCCATGCTGAACTGCACTCAAACTTTGCCCTTCTCTAAAATAATTATAAATCTGTCTTTCTGTTGACCCCATATTTTGCCTATCCTGCTTCATCAATCTATAAAAATCTTCACTACTTTTTTCTAATATATATTCAATATTTTCAAAAGACATCGATTGATGAATACACACTTTGCTTCCTTCATAACCACCTATGATGTTCCAGCTTTTAAGCATTCTCTCGGCTGCTTCAACCTCACCAAGCCATTCACTATATGTGATTGCCATCATCGGCTTATTAAAATTTTCTCCTGTATAGAGTGTTGCCGAATCAAAAAAAGTCTGCATCGCTCCGTGCATAGAAAGCATGGGCACATGGGTTACTGCAATAACCCCTTTTCCCAATCTGATTGCTTCTACTATTTTATCCATCTCTTTATTTTTTTTACCTGTAAAATAGGGGAGTTCATGGAGGTTTATCAACTCGGTCTCTATATCAAGTTCTTTTAGAACTTTTGTAATCACCGCTATACTCCTTTGCAAGTATGGCACTGTAGCTTGAGCCATTAAAAGTATAATCTTCACTATAACCATTTCCTCCTTCATAGGCATTGCCTAATAAGTATAAATTGCATGATGCTATTCATCCGACATTCTTCTATTATTTTAACTCAAAACCTATGTAGATAAAACCTATTTGTCAAATATATTTTTACTAAATAAAGTGACAGGCCTTTTACCTGTCACTTTTATAAACTTCCCCTTTTCATCTAGCCTTCTTTATGCAAACGCTATACTATAAAATAAGAAAGTGCTTCTGGCAGATAATAGGACTTGAGCTCTTCAATTTCCCAATACACGTAAAATAATTTTCTTTTTATGATAGCATGTATGAGATCACCTTTTTTAAAATATTTATAAGCTGGATACTCTAATAATAGTTTATACTGCTTATCATGATAAATTTTTGAAAGAATGATTTGTCCACCTTCTTTACAATCTTGAACTTTAAAAATAGCTTGTTCGTAGGTAGTGGCCATCTCTACATAGCCACCTTTTTTCTTTTTAGTTTTATAATTGTTTAAATCAATAACAAGTGGATTAGTGGCAATAACTGGATCCTTTGTCATCTTAAGCAGCATGTTTCTGATGCGGTAAACCCTCATATATTCTTCTCCGTACAAATCCAACAGGGCAGGAGCATTTTCTTCTTGGACTTTATCATCACTTTTTAACAGATAGTTATAAAGATCATGGATTGTATAAACAACCTGATAGGCCTCTACTTCACTCAAATACCTTTGGTGTTTGGGAATCCAATATAACAGCAGCTTATCAATCATGCTATTTTGAATATCTCCTATTTCTATATTAAGGTTATTACTACTTATATATCGCAAAAAAACTTCTATTCCTAGTTTTTGTATAGCATACACATATGGATTATTTTTTACATACTTTGTATAACTATCAATACCCTCTAATACATTCATATAGTCCTCCATATATCTCACACTTATCATTGGTATTTATATTTTATACACATTCTGCAAACTTTATACCTATATATGGCAATTAAATGTAGGGTTATTTTATTTTTAAACAAAAAAAGGGCTCTATATATATAGAGCATTAAGGGATTGATATGTTGTTGTATTTTTTAACATTAATCGGATTACAGAGAAAGATTAATATTATTATCCACACCCATATCCACATATAGAATATCATAATTGTTAATAACTGTCAAGTGATAAATCCTTATTTTTTAGGCTTTAAGAAACAAATTATATTTTTTATCCACAGTTATGTATCTATAACTTAATCTATCAACAGAACTTATCCACAATTTTATACAGCTTTTTCTATACTTATTAAGAGCCTGCTTTATCAAAATTATATTTTTCTTTGTAAACTAATTAACCAGTAATTTGTAAGAATTATAAATATACTTTTTTAAAAATTGTGTGATACTATATATTAGAGATCTCATTAAAATACCTAGGAGTGAAAATATGTATTCATATAATATACTTGTTGTAGATGATGAAAAAGAAATAACCGATGCCATTGAGGTTTATCTTAAAAATCAGAATTATAATGTCTTTAAAGCTTATGATGGCATAGAAGCCTTGGATATATTTAATAAAGAAAAAATACATCTTGTGCTAATGGATATTATGATGCCCAAATTAGATGGTACAGGGGCAACAATAAAAATAAGACAAAGTAGTACTGTTCCTATTATTATGCTTTCTGCTAAGTCTGAAGATATGGATAAAATATGGGGGCTTAATATTGGCGCTGATGATTATATTACAAAGCCTTTTAATCCAATGGAGCTCATAGCTCGTGTCAATTCAAATCTTCGCCGCTATACAAGTTACTCAGCAGAGCCCATTATTCAGGAAAACATTATGACTATAGGCGGTATCGAACTTAATGATGATACGAAGGAAATATCTGTTGATGGCGAACTTATTAAAATAACGCCTTTAGAATATAGAATTCTTCACCTGCTTATGAGTAATCCCGGCAAAGTATTTTCTATTGAAGAAATATATGAAAAGGTTTGGAATGAACCTGCCTATAATCCAGATACTGTCACTGTGCATATCCGGAGAATACGAGAAAAAATTGAAATTAATCCTAAAGAACCAAAATATTTAAAGGTGGTGTGGGGCATTGGATACAAATTCGACAAGCAAGACCGAACATGAACAGCCTAATATGAAAGAAGTTATGAGTCATATACTCCATTCAAAAAAAACTGTTGTTTCTATGATTGGAACAGTACTTTTAGTTATTCTATTAGCCATTGTTTCTGTTGTCAGTTATTTACCTCTTAAAAATCATTTTATATCAACAAATCTTGTTACGACCTCTTATTTAGAAAGCGAAGATTTTATCTATACATTGGCTGACTTAACCAATTATCTTCAAGAATCAACTTATAAAAATCCAGGTACTTCTTATTATAGAGATATCAGTAACTTGAAATACTATGTAACTAATAAAACTTCCGGTGATATATTGACCAATATTCCTAATGTATCTAAAGAAATCCTTAACCAGCTCACAGAGAGCAGTCTATTCTTCTTGCAAATGGATTTGTCTTCTGGAAAAGTCACTCAAATCCAGACTGATTCAGATAGCAACTTCAATAAAGAAGATTTTGTCTATAGATACAATGATTATTATAACCTTCATCTATCAAATCTACAAACTGCATCAGAAGTTACACCCAATGAAACACCTTCTTTGAATGCCGCAGAGCTCGAAATACGTTATATGCTCTCTGATGATGTGCTTACAACAAATGATCTTATCAGCCGAAATATCAACTCCTTTATTTTATCATCCTGTTTAATGTTGATTCTTATTATTGGTATTATTGGTACTTTAGCTCTAGTCATCATTGCTTTTTCTATCCCCTATAGTTATCAGCAGCGCATCTCTATCTGCCGACTCTACAATAAACTCTTTTTGGAATTTAAAGTACTTGGCTGTGTGGGTGTTTTATTTGGTGTTTTTGCCCTTCTTGCCTCTTTTATGAATCGCAGTACCAATAGGTTTGTTAATGAATCTTTTGGGGATATTTTATACCATACAACCCCAACCTTTTATCTCATTGGTATTCCTATCGTCTTTATCCTGTATTTATTGATTTATATAAATATTGTTTATCTCAAATCTATTTATTACACAGGTTTCAAGCAAGGCTTCATAAAAAATAGTGCAGCTGGAAGATTGACTTGTTATTTTTTTGGTACTTTAAAAAATTTCTTTCTACGTCTCTTTTCAATTGATCTCAGACAAGACTTCACACGAAAACTGCTGTTCCTAATTGTTCTTAATTTTTTAGCACTGACTTTTATGGCCGCACTCTGGCCTTTTGGGTTTTTGTTAGGCATTGGTTACTCTATCGCCTTGTTATATTACATCTTAAAGCTTTTAAAGGAAATCAAATCACTGTATGAAGCAAGTAATAAACTGGCTTTTGGTGAACTTAATATTGTATTTAATGAAGATATGGGCCTATTAGATCCCATTGCCAAAAACTTAAATCATATTCGCGAAGGTTTTAAAATAGCTGTAGATAAAGAAATGAAAAGCCAAAGTATGAAGGCTGAACTGATATCTAGCGTATCTCATGATCTCAAAACACCTCTTACCTCTATCATTACCTATGTGGATCTTCTCAAAACGGAGAACTTAGAGGATAGTAAACGCCAAGAATACGTGGCTATATTAGATAATAAGTCTAAAAGACTTCAGATCCTTATAGAGGATTTATTTGAAGCTAGCAAAGCCACAAGTGGCAATATTGAATTACATTTAGAAGCGGTTAACATCGCAGCCCTTTTGAAACAGACCTTAGGTGAACTACAGGAAAAGATTACCCAAAGTGGTTTGCAAATCAGAACCTCTTTTCCAGATCATAAAATTACTTGTCAGCTAGATGGGCAAAGAACTTATAGGATATTTGAAAATCTTATAGGTAATATTCTTAAGTACTCACTACCTCATTCAAGAGTTTATATTGATATCTTAGATAACGATACAGAGGTGACCATTACCTTTAAAAATATCTCCGCTTATGAAATGAACTTTGATGCTGGCGAAATTACTGAGCGTTTTACAAGGGGTGATAAATCCCGCCATACAGAAGGCTCTGGCCTTGGTCTATCCATTGCTAAAAGTCTCACAGTGCTGCAACAAGGTCATCTAGAAATTTCTATCGATGGCGATTTATTTAAAGTCATTCTTACTTTTAACAAACTACTTCATTAAATTAAAGAAAGGATAAAATACGAATTTGTATGTATTTTATCCTTTCTTTTACGGTTTGATCTCATCCATGGATGCCTTCACACCATCATGCCTACTATATAGAGCATCGCCACTCCCGGGATTCCAAGAAGTCCAGAGCAGCCCAGACTCATCGCATTGATGCCTATAGCGTATTGCGGCAATAAACCATTGATACAATAAATGATAACACCACCAACTACCGCCCTTGCTGTAATTTCTACAAATTTTTCTTTAAATAAGACCCATAAAAGTATAATAAAGCATATCCCCATTGATATTAAAATTGCTGGATGTATTCCTAACATACTCATCCCCCCATATAGTCTTTTGCTATTTTATTAAAATAGCCTGTACTACTATATGGATATGCAAGTCCACCTTTATAAATAACTCTTTTTATTTGTTATTTTAAGTAGTAAATCTTTTTGAGCTTCTTAAGTAAATAACTGTGCTTAACCTCATGGGCCTTATAACAATACGTATAGTAGTCTACAAGCGCTGGATCTGTCACATCTGAAAAGCTGTTTAGTGCCGCTGCCATTTCTTCCTGTGCCTTAAAAACCTCTTGAGCAAGCATCTTCTTTTCCCCTTCTAATCTCTCATTTTTCTTTTCCTTCATCTTTATCCCTCCTTTTGTAGGAGTATCCCCTAAACCTATATTTTTATACACTAAAAAACACCCTCTTTTCTAAAAAGTAGGGAGTATTTTTAGTCATCTCATAGCGTTTATGAAAAAGGCTTAGCTATTATCGTTGTAATAATTGCAAAATTTGCTGTGGCCTCTGGTTAGCTTGTGCAAGCATAGAAGTAGCAGCTTGTGAGAGAATATTAAGCTGGGTATAATTGGCCATCTCTAAGGCCATATCCGCATCTTGAATACGTGACAATGAGGCTGTCATATTTTCTTCACTTACTCCTAGATTACTTACTGTATGTTCCAGCCTGTTTTGATAAGCTCCAAGCTTGCTTCTTATTTTAGAAGCTGTCTCAATGGCTTGATCTATTTTAACAAGCGCTTTATTGGCACTTTCACTCGTTGATAAATCCAACAAATTCTTATTATTTGGATTAGCGCCATTTTCATTGAGGCGATTAGGTAAAATTACCGTTGAACCACCACCCATCACTAACCTTGTTTCAGGTATTAATGACGGGGGAACTATCTCATTAAAAGTAATCTCGCTTTTCCCTGTGCGAAAAGCTATTTTCTGTCCTCCATCAATAGTCTCCGTATCTGTCTGCACGCCACCAACAATATCACCTTTAATAGTTGTCCCTTGAATTTTTGTCCCCTGAGACGCTGGAAGCTTTATGACTACCAACGTGTTAGCTGGTACTTTTACACTTGTTACTGGTGGAACAGCTGTCGAATCAATAGTTGTTATGGCTCCGCCAATATCAATAGTGGTACCATCTGGTAACTCTTGCATTGTAATACTCGCCTTTTCTGTATCCACCCCATAAATGCTTGTGAGCACATCATCTAAATTCATATCTGCACCTGAAAGCTCCATCGATTGATTCTGATTGGCTCCTACTTGCAGCATAATCTTATTTTGTGAACCATCTAAAAGTGTCTTTTTATTGAACTCTATTCTTTCCTGAACAGCACATATTTCTTCTTGGAGCTGATTAACTTCTTCCAATATAGTCTCTTTGTCCTTATCAGCATAAGTTCCATTAGCTGCTTGAACTGTTAGTTCTCTCATTCTCTGCAGCATAGAATGAACTTCATTGTAAGCCCCTTCCGCTGTTTGAATCATGGAGATCCCATCCATGGCATTTCTATTCGCCTGCCGAAGTCCTCTTACCTGTGTATCCATCTTTTGACCGATAGCCATACCTGCTGCATCATCCGCTGCTGAATTAATTCTAAGTCCTGAAGACAGTCTTAGCATAGCCTTACTGCCTCTGTCATTTGCCTTATTCAGTTGACTAAGTGTTCTAAGTGCCGGTATATTATGATTAATCTTCATATGTTAGCCTTCTTTCTATTATGATATCGTTAAGCTTTAAACCCTCTGTTTTGATCACTAAAAACAACTTCCTGGAGGTCATTTTTTCCATAAGTCATCCCTGCATAAATCGCTTCCGCATTCTTCATACTTGGCTCACTTTGTCCTTCTTTTTCAGCAGCTCCTAAAAATCCTTTATATAAAATATTCATCACATTATAAACGTGTTCTAGCTTCTCATTGGTCACACTGGAGTGGATTAAAACCCCCTGTATGTAGATATATAATCTGAATAACTCATTGGCTATAGGTATTTCAAAATTCAGATCCTCCGTTAGGGTTTTTAAAACCTCTACCGCCTTATCCTTGTACTCTTTTTTCTTTTCTGTCTCTTCGTTAAGGGCCTGTTCAATGTTGTATAAAAACAACTCATACGTGATGCACAGCAATTCTCCTTGAGAGGCATTAGCTATTGCGGATACTGTTACCATCATCTTCACCTCTATCTATTTTCTCAAAGTACTGCACAAACTGCTGTACTATATTTAATATATCGTCTTCTTTCTTTTTTTCATTACCTGTTTTTTCCCCACGACTTCCCATTTTCTCATCTTCTAACATTCAAATTCCCCCTATACAACTTCCTCGAAATCACTCTCTCCTCTTTTTAGCTGGAGTGATTTATGGATGTCCTCTCCTTGTTCGGCTCGTGCTTCATATTCACTGAAGTTGACTAAATAACCTATATTATTTAATAAATGATCTAAAAACTGACTGTTATTTTGCAGCGCTGAGGTGATTTCACTTGTCTCGCCTTGAATTTTATAACTGATATTTTCTTCCTTGAAATGAATATAAGCTGTTATAGTTCCCAAATGTTTCGTCTCATAGGTTATGACCGCTGTAGTGGACTGATCACCACTTACAGCTTGATTCTGTTTTTTATTAAAATAAAGGTGAACCATTTTTTCTTCTCCCTGAATCATAAAGGGTATTTGATAAATCCCATCCTTTTGTGAAAGCTCTTTTTGCAGATGAACCACTTCTTGTATTTGCTTATAGGTTTTATACCCCGGCATATCTCCATTTTCAAGGGCCGCCTCTTTATTCGTCTTTGCCTCTTGTTCCTGCTGAACTAACGTCTCTTCCATTTCATCAAAGGTCTGGGGCAATTCCTTCTGAATCAATCCACCTTCTTGCAGAAGTTCTTTATAAACTTCAGGATTTTGCAGCATTTTATCTGTCCAGTAAAGATTAGACACCGTGGGCGTTATGCCTTGTTTAAGCATATGGCTTATGACCTGCGGGTCCATCTTTTTAATATGATCAAGCTTTTCCAAAAAACTTTTAGGCAGAGTACTCATCCCCTCAAATTTACCCAATTCCTTTTTGAATTGTTCTTTAATAAGAGGGTATAACAGCGCATTAATTTTTTTAAGTTTTTCTATGTTCTCTGGTGTAACAGAAAGTTCCATATTTTCCAGCATGGTGACGATATCTATTGTTTTACTCGTCTGCTCAGTGCCTTCATTTAACAACATCTTAGCCGTCTGGGCATTGTATTTAAGTTCTTCAATCTCCCCAAAACTGTCACCTACAGCTGTCTCAATAACTTTTTGACTGCCTATGTATTTTGTTGCCTCATCTAAGCGCTCAACGGTAAGAGGTAAATCATTTTTAAATAAATAACCTACTACTTCCTCTCTATTTCTGCTTACGGACTGCATAATACGATAAAATCCTAGTAAGGCATCTTTCTGCTCAACTGTTACCTGCCCTTTTTCCTGTAATGCAACAATGGTTTCTGCTATACTGCTTTTCAAATCCTCTACTTTATCCTTCGAAACCCAATCCAGTATCGTATCTATTGCCGCATGGTATGGATTTAATCCCTCCTTTATCAGTACCGCAGTCCTATAGGGTGTCATTTCTTCAATAAAGGTATTAATCTTGGTCATTATCTGAAGCGTTTCTTTTATGCTTTCTTCGCTCACTTCCATATTGTTGATAATGAGAGCTTTGGCTGCCTGAACAGCCTCTTTAGATGGGTCTATTCCCATTTCCTGCAATAAACTTTCAATCTGGTTTTCTACCTTTTTTATGGTCTCACCAAATCTTGCCTCCACTGGTGTTTCGTTTTGTTCATACTTTGAAAGCGCCTCATGTATTTCATTAAGTTTGATATTTTCTTGAGTTTGTACTTGAAGCTCTAAGGCGCCTTCTCTATTTTCAGCAATTCCTTGCCTCACAGCCATAACTGATCTGATGACCTCTACGTTTTCCGGTGTGAGCTCCACATCCGCCTGCTTTGCTGCTGCTTCTACCGTCTGGCTTTCTATAGCCTTTAGCTCTTGTACCACATCTGTCAGTTGACTGCTCTCGAGCGGCATTTTTTCACTGATTTTTTGAGCAGCCTCAGTTGTTAGTTTAGCTCTGATTTGATTAATCTGTTCTTTGATGTCTTTTACCGCTTGTTTTTGTCCTTCCGTAAAACTTAAAGCTTTATTCCGTTTTAAAGCTAAATCTGTATTTTTGAACAAAGTAGCCCTTAAGTTACCAATGGTTATTTCTTCATCTGTTTCCACCAGTTCTTCGATAACTCCCTCTTCAACTCTGCCCAGTTCTTCTTTAAGCTCTTTTATATCTTCAGCCCCATACAATACTTTATCTTCCTCCATAAGAGGCCTTTCTCCAGCTTCCTGGCCCGCTTCAATATCCTGTTCGGCTTTTTCCATTTCTTCCTGTTTATCCAGACATTGGACTGCTGCCTGCATATTCTGAAGCTTTACAACGTCTTGTTTGTTAATATCCATACCATACTCTGCCAACTTATTGGCCGCCCATCTGTTTCCTTTGGTATCTGACAAGCCATTCATTTGAAGTACTTTGCTTATATCCTCATTCGTGTAAGTCTGGGATGTTTTTTTGAAAGATCCTTTAAAATGACTTTGGTACAGACTATTAATGGTAATAGGTTCATTAGCATGCAGGGCATAAAGATACATGTTATCATTTTGTTTTTTAATAACCTCTATCTTCTCTCCTATTTGAGCAACCTTAGAACTAGTATTCGTAACATTTGAAATCCCATGAGCACCCTCAGTATTTTGAGTACTTTGCACACTCAAATAAGCCGTGCCATCCTCCAAATACAGGCGTTCTAAATCATAACCATTTCCCCTTAATTTATAAATATCCTCTTCTTCTATATTAAATTTCTTTTTCAAACCACTCACAAGACTTGCATCAATATACTCTATATCATTTTCCGAATAAGTATAGTCATTTAGGTCGTTTAGTATTTCTTGTATATCAAAAACTTCAGTACACGCCTCACTTGTATTGGTACTGCCACTCTGGGTGCTATTTGTTATGATATAGGGTTCATAGTTTACTGTCTGTATAGGTTCTATCATGTAACCACCTCATTTATTCTCTTGATATATTTATCGGCTTACAAGCAGTAAATCTTTATTATGTGTTTTATTGTTTTACTTTAGAGGTCTGTAAACATCTCATCACATTTAGAGCTAAAAAAAGCACTACATCCATTTTACGGTGTAGTGCTCTTTTCATGCTTATACGATTGACTTCAATCTAAGGATAATTGCTCTAAAATATTTAGTCCAATTATTTGATTACTTCCGTCCTTATAATTTGGGATGGTGCCTAATCTCCAAAGCGATATTTTGTTAACACCAAACAGTTTAGCCAGATCTATTTTGGCTTGTATGCTTTGCGCATTTTCATACCAAATAACGTTTTTGATCTCTCCATCATAATAAACAGCATAAGGATTGTGATATAGACTTGAGTACACAGTTTGTGTCCCTTTATCCTGAAGTCTTGCAAAGATTTTGTCATAGGATGGCGTATATGGCTTTTGATTGATAATCTGGTTATTTTTAACCTGCCACTGTGTACTTGCAAATGAAATTTGGAGCATTACCTTATCCGGATTTATACCATTTTCCTTATCTGTTATTGTTTTTAAACTATTATAAATATCGTAGATAGGGGTAATAGGCGTAATCGTAAAACCTATTTTCATTTCCTCAGCTGTTAGGGTTTTTGGGGCATAATCGTGTGCCATCAAAATAACTCTGTCTGCTATACCTCCTATAGTTTTATAATCGTACCCCTTAAAGTAATCAGTAGGTGGAACTGCCACATTTAGTTTCTTCTGCGTTTTATCTAATTCCTCCTTTAACTCTTTTAGGAATAGATTGAATCCATTTTTTAAGGAAGTATCATAAAAATTTTCGAAGTCAATGGTGACACCTTCAAATATTGCACCTTCTCCTTGATCTGAGAGCTCTTGACATACCTGTAAAATATCATTTATCAGTGTATGCCTTACCTGCTCATTATTAAAAAGATAGGTTGCTAGCGTTGTTTTTTGTCCGCCTTGCCCTAACTCAATGGCGTGTTCTTCAAGATAAACCATCAGATAAGCGGGCACTTCACTCTGACTCGTATAACTCAAAGGCGTATCAAAACCTACTGGGATATTAAAGTTATTTCCTCCACTTGAGGTGGTATTAAGCTTTAACTTTTGAGCTATGGCATCATATTCAACTTGACTCCATCCAAAACTTACTGCATCTAAATGATTGATTACTTCCAGCTGTCCGCTGGATTGTATGGCATAACTGCTATGTATTTCTTCAATAGGTCTGCTAAGTTTGTCTATGATACGCTGCATAATAACCGCCGCTTCATTGCCTGTGACTATTTTCTGCGGCTCGTTCATAGATGCTAAGAGTTGTAAATCAGTTACAACGGCCATAGCACCACTATTTAAGGCCCTATTAGGCCCGCTGTTTAACTTGCCTGCTATCCCTTCATATTCAAGGGCATTTACTATCATTAAGGCTACTTCTTCTCTTGTGACAGGTTCATGAGGTCTTGCAATAAACTCCGGCTTATTTATGGTTTTATTCAAAACCTTTTCAACTAGACCTCTAAAAGCCTCTCGTGTTACTGGTTTATCTAATTTTTGTGAAGCACGCCACATTATGAGTCCGCTGTTACCCGTCGGCGTCGCCAGCAGGCTTGTCCCTATCAAAATAACTATGATAAAAACCATCGTTAGCTTTATTTTCATCTTCTCCCTACTTTCTTTTTTTTACATTAGACTGTATTTCAAACTTCCCGCCATGTTCTACAATCCTCATATGAAAGGCTTTATTAACTCCCTCCAGACTTTTAACCTGATTAATGTATTTGAGATTTCCTTTTTGAATAAGCTTTTCTATCATTGGGAGAATATCTTTTTTCTCACCGGCACTTAACTTATCTTTTAGGCACCATGCATTAATATACTTTAATGTATGAAGAATCTGATCATCATTTATTTTATTAAGATCCATAAGCACCCACGTATACTCTTTATATCTTTTATTTTTAGGATAAGCTTCTGTAAAAAACTTCAAAAAGTGATTTTGAGGTGTTTTTTCATTTTTACTCCTAAACTTGCCTAATTTAGCCATTAATGCTTTCTTTAACTGCAAAATAGTATTCGCTTTGATAAGATCACTCATTTGCGAAATACTGTTTTCTATATGAGTACATACTTCTTCAAGCTGTTCACCAGTCAGCTGTTCTTTGCTTAACAGTTTAATAACATCTATATACTCTAGGATATGCTTTTTACAGTCAAGAGGTTTGCCATAGGCTTCCTGCCATATAGCCTCAGCGTTCTTATCTATAAATTTCGGTAATAATTGAGTTGTATTGTTTTCCATTTTTATAGTCCCTTATGCTTTCTCTTCAGTTAATTTAACAAGTTTGAGGTTTGATACACCATTTTCCTCAAATTCTTCTTCATATTGCTCTTCTAACTGCATTTGCATCTCACCTAACTTTTGCTTCGTTATGTTCTGGTCTACATCCCCTGCATAGTTAAGAGCATCTCTTCTTGCCAGTCTCATAACCAGCTCCTCCCAAAACACATGGGTATCATAGGCATCGATATACTCATCAATTCCTTCTTCCTCGTATGCATCAGTGGGCATGTACTCCTGAAACTCTTCATTGTATGCAACGATACCCTCCAGTTCAAACTCTTTGGCCATAGCAAAGATCTGCTGTTCCATTTGGGCATACGCCTCTATCCTTTCTTCTTTGCTTCTCATACCATTAACAAGGATATTCCCCGCATAAACCAATTCTAAGAGTGTTTTGAACTCTTCCTTTGTACCTGTTATATTCATATATTTTCCTCCATTTATTATTCTTTTAGCCATTCCTTAATATACTCTATCACTATTTTCTCTGCTTTATTCAGACCGATGGCGCTGGTATCAATACAAAGATCATACTGCGTGGCATCTCTCCATTTTTCCCCCGTATGCAAATAATGGTAATTGGCTCTCTCAGAGTCGTTATTATTTACCGCCTTTTGAGCTTTTTTTTCGCTAAGGGTATAAAGTTCTTGTACACGTTTTGTACGCCACTCAGCATCCGCATATAAAAAAATATTAAGTACCTTAGGGTGTCTGCTTAAAATAAATCCTGCACACCTGCCCACAATCACACAGCTATGCTCTCTAGCTACTTTTTGCATCATTGTTACAAATTTTTCATGGAGTCTGTCTTCTGCTAACAGATTGTAACTAGGAGGTACATAAGGCCAGTTATAAGAACAATTGGCAATAAAACTCATCCAAAAACTTTCCTGATCTTCCATTTCCTCTGCTGAACGAAGTAATATATCTCTGTCTAAATATCTAATGCCTAGAGTTTCTGCAATTTTTTGTCCCAAATATGCTCCTCCGCTGCCCAGCTGTCTGCTTATGGTAATAACATAGGTTTGTTTCTCTACCATGATAACCCCTCCTATTTAAGTTTCAGCAGCTTCCGTTTTTTCTCCAGCCTATCTTATCTTTTGTAAACTCTGCCTACTTGTATTATACCTTTAATCATTCTATTTAGAAAGGCTATTTATCACAGACTACTTTGTGTCTCTACCTCTCTATTATAAAGATTAGAGTCCTCTATGAATTCAAGGACTCTAAGACAGGACTATCCTCGGCTACCTCTCTTACGTGATTTGCAATAGCACTTACAATTGTGTTTGATTGCACAACGTTTTGCCCAAACAAAATATTTTGTAGCATCTTCGAGAAATTCACCAGCATCTAATAATTTGGGTTCAGCTGCCTCTAACGCATCTTTTAAAGCATAAATAGCTAATTCTACCTTGCACCAAGCTTTGGCTTTGAGCTGGTCACATTCTCTGCACTCACATGGATATTGTGGTTTTGGCCTTGGCTTTTTGCATCCACAGCCACATCCACATTTACACCTACGTTTGCGACCACCACAGCCACAGTTGCTTTTTGGGCTTTTCTGTTTCTTCCTACCATAATAAGATGGCTCATCATCGTCTTCATCGTCTTCATCGTCATCTTCTTCATATTCGTCTTCGTCGTCTTCATCATCCATTTCATCATCGTCTTCTTCATATTCGTCATCTTCATTTTCATTGACCTGACTATATGCGTTCCCCTGCTTAAAATGTTCAAATTCGCCAACAAACTGCTTTAAGGTAGTAAAAGCTGACATTGCATCCTGTACAAGTTTCTCTGGTCCTTGTGTGGTAACTACTTCACTTTCCTGATACTTATTATTTGGCATACGACATATCCCTCTCTCTTTGAATATATTAGAACTTAATGTCCTTCTACAATATATTCATCAAAAACAACACTGTTACATTTTTTGTCGAATTTTATCTTTTTTTCTATCTTTGGTGGTTTACTTGGACAATGTCTCTTTTTCTTCAATTTATAAGAGATTAAAGTATATACTTCATGCCTATTTTGAGTATAATAGGAGTATAAAGGAGTGATTGTATCATGATTTTAAGTCAACCAACTACTACAAATCTTTATGAAGAAATTAAAATACTCATAAACGAAGAAAAATATACTCTTGCAGAAATAAAACTTAATAGTCTTTCAGAAAAAACTTCAGAGTGGCATTTTTTATACAGCTTTATCATGATAAGTAAATCATGGTTTGATTCTGCGAAAAAGCATCTTGAAACAGCTATGACTATGGCCCCCGATACTCCTCGGTACACACAAGCCTTTGCTTCTCTTATGGCCCGTTATAACCGCTATAGTGAAGACTACTACAGGCGACCTTATTCAAGACGCCGTAACGGCTGCTGCTGTTGCTGCTGTGATGGCTGCTGTGAATTTAGCTGCTGTGATCTTATTTGCCTTGACAGCTGCTGCGAATGTATGGGAGGAGATCTTATTGAATGCATCTAACCCTCTCTGTAAAGGAGTGCTTTAAGTGTTTGGTTATGTCACTCCTTTAAAAGATGAACTCAAAATAAGGGAGTACACTACCTTTAAAAGCTATTACTGTGGACTATGCTTTCATCTCAAAAAAGAATTTGGAAATCTGCCTCGTATGACTCTCAACTATGATATGACTTTTTTAGCAGTGCTTTTAGACAGTCTAACTGATAAGGATGCTTCGATTCAAATGAGAAAGTGTATGACAAGTCCGATTAAAAAAAAGCCTATTATTTTAGATAATGAGGCTTTAAGTTATGCAGCAAATATGAATGTAGCACTGGTTTATTATAAATTGCTAGATGACGTAGCAGATAATAAGAGTCTAAAAAGCAGACTTCTTGCATCAGTTCTGTCTTTTTATAAAAGAAGCTTTTCGTCTGATATACTTACTGTTAATGCGGTCATTTCCGAAAACTTAAATCTACTTAATACCCTTGAGAAACATCAGACATTTTCCTCTATTGATGAAATCTGCCACCCCTTTAGTTTGATTGTGGCATACATCCTAAAGATGTATCCCTTTCCATTAACAAATGATACGCCTGAGCTTCGTGAACACTTATTTGATTTGGGTTATGCTTTGGGTAAGTGGATTTATATGATTGATGCGCTTGATGATTTAGAAAAAGATATGGCAAAACAAAAGTTTAATCCGCTTAATGTTCTGTATAACAAAAATCAGCTTCCCTATAAAGAACTTTTGGAACAAATTAAAGACTCTGTGACATTCACTATTCTGAACTGTGGCTACAACTGTAAACATCATTTAGACCACTTGCCTCTGTATAAAAATAAAGAGCTCTTAGAAAATATCATCAGCCTTGGTATGATGGATCGATATACTAAAGTTGTAAATGCTTGTCACTGTCAAAAGCATCCTAAACATCAAGCTCAAAAAATATAAAGGGGGTATTTCCTGTTGCAAGCAAAAGACTTAACATTGGGAGGAATTTTAACTGCGCTCACCCTTATTGCTCTCTACTTGACCATTATTTTTAAAACAAATACGCTGACCTTACTTACTTTAGCTTCTTTTATGGTTCCTCTTGGGCTTATAAGAGGTACTCTCAAAACAGCCTGTCTGATCTATATCAGTTCTTCTTTACTCTGTTTTCTTGTTGTGCCTTTAAATATAGCACTGCTTTACAGTTTATTTTTTGGACTGTATGGTATTGTTAAATATTTTATTGAAAAAATAAATCATTTGTACCTTGAGCTGTTTTTAAAGCTCATTTTTTTTAACATGATATTTTTTATAACCTTAACACTGTTTCAGAACTTATTGGGAATCCATTTATTTGATTCCATCAGCCAGCTTATTGCCAGCTATTGGCCATCTCTTCCTAAAACAGTGGGTTTCACTTCTTTATGGACAATCAGTCAAGTGGCTTTTCTGCTCTTTGATTATGCCCTGACACTTTTGATTGATTATTATATAAATCATTTTCATCATTAAAGTCTACTTAAAATTATAGAAAATACACACAGGCGGTGCCCTTATGGATAGAGAAAACAATTTTATACCTATGTATTACCAACTCAAAAAGATTATTATAGACCTTATCGAAAACGAAGCGATTGGCGCCGATGAAGTTATTCCCTCTGAACCTAAACTGATGAAAACCTATCATTTAAGCCGTACGACAGTACGTAAAGCTATAGATGAACTGGTCAATGAAGGATATTTATATAAAAGACAAGGGAAAGGTACCTTTGTAAAAGGCCGCGGCTTTGAGCAAGGACTTATCAGACTTTCTGGCTGCAGTGAAGACATTAAAAGATATGGGCTTACCCCAAAACCTCATCTCTTAGAAGCCTCCATCAAACATCCTTCTAAGCGTATTGCTAAAATGCTTGAAATGAATGAAGATTATGAGACCTTTTATATGGAACGGGTAATGTATGGGGATGATATTCCTATTAATAAAAATAAAAGCTATATTCCTTATCATCTGGTACCCGGTATAGAAGCCATAGATTTTAATAAAGAATCCCTTTATAAAGTCCTGGAAAAAGACTATCATATCACTATTGATAAGGCCATCCGTACAGTTGAGGCCATCCTTGCCAACGAAGAAGTAGCACTTCAGTTACAGGTTGAAGAAGGCTCTCCTGTTATGCTTTTCAAGGGACAAGTCTTTGGCCGTCTCTCAAATAACAAAGAAGCTGTCATCGAATACTTTGAAGCCATTTATCGGTCTGATCAGTTTCAATTTTATATTGAACAGTACCGTTAAGTACGAAATTACTTTTAAATTTTTTAATAATTAGGATTGAAAAATCTATCTAAATAGATTATATTTAACTTGTAGGTACAACACGACAACATGATGACGGGTTGTTCTTAAAAATTATCTAAAAGGGAGTCTTTAACTATGAAATTATTTATTGATACGGCTAATACAGAGGAAATAAGAAAAGCTAATGATCTTGGAGTGATTTGCGGCGTTACTACAAATCCCTCATTGATTGCAAGAGAAGGCCTTGTATTTGAAGAAGTTATTAAGGAAATTACCGAAATCGTAGATGGACCTATCAGTGCCGAAGTTATTTCTCTTGAGTCCCCAAAAATGGTAGCAGAAGCTTTAGAGCTTGTTAAGATTCATCCAAATATTGTTATCAAATTACCTATGACCCCAGAGGGTCTAAAGGCTACAAAAATCTTAACTTCAAAAGGTATCAAGACAAACCTCACGTTGATCTTTTCAGCAGGTCAGGCACTTCTTGCCGCCAGAGCTGGTGCTACATATGTGAGCCCGTTTTTAGGCCGCATAGATGATATCGGCGGAACTGGCATGGATCTTGTAAGTGATATTGCCCAAATCTTTGAACTTCATGGTATCCCTACAGAAATCATTGCAGCAAGTGTACGTAACCCTCTTCACGTGATAGATGCTGCAAAAGCTGGTGCACATATTGCAACAGTTCCTTACGGTGTTATTATACAGATGACTAAACATCCTCTCACAGATGCTGGTATTGAAAGATTCTTAAAAGACTGGGAAGGTTTTGAGCAAAAATTAGGCAACTAATTTCATCTCCAAATTTATACCCATTCATTATTCTGTAAACAGAAAGGAAGTCACTGATGAACATAGAACAAAAAACCATCAATACCATTCGTGTGCTGGCAGCTGAGGCTGTTCAAAAAGCTAATTCAGGTCATCCAGGGCTGCCACTTGGCTCTGCACCTATGGCTTATACCCTTTGGGCAGACCATATGCAGCACAATCCTAAAAACCCATCTTGGCAAAACAGAGACCGTTTTGTCCTTTCAGCAGGTCATGGGTCAGCACTGCTTTATTCCCTTTTACATGTTTTTGACTACGGACTAACAGCTGAAGATCTTCAAAGCTTTAGACAAGAAGGCAGTCTTACTCCAGGGCATCCTGAGTATGGTCACACA
>JARBTY010000331.1 GCA_029239935.1 Clostridia bacterium
ACTTCCTAAAACCATAGAAAGAGAATGGAAACAGGCGGTACAAGCCTTTCATAAGACCCGGGACAGAGAAAAGACAGACAGTGATAAGGCGCTATATACCTTATATGGTACCACGCTCATTGTTTTGCTGGTGACGCAAACATTTGTATTTGCAGCTCAAATAGGTGATGGGGATATCCTATCGGTATTTGAGGAAGGAGAGACCTCGTGGGTTATCACACCTGATGTGCAGTACGGCACAGAGACCTATTCCCTTTGCCTTTCAGAAAGCTGGAAGCATTTCAAAAGTCAGCTGATTTCTTTGGGAGAACACACAGCAGTTCCAAAGCTGTTTTTAGCCAGTACCGATGGCTATGCCAATAGCTTTGTGCATTCCGGTGAATTTCTTAAGATTGGAAAAGATTATTTAGAGAGCATCAAAGAAAATCAGGTAGACTATGTTAAAAAAAATCTTAGACAATGGCTGACCCATACGTCCCAATGCGGCAGCGGGGATGATATCAGTTTTGCCATTGTTTATGATACTTGTTTAGAGACATCTGCTGGGGGGTGAGAGCTGTATGAGGAAAAAAATAGTAGAAAAGCTGTTAGAGCTGAAAAACACATACGGCGAAGAACTATTAAATGATCAAAGAAGGCTTTTGGCCTTTATAAAGGACTACTTCCCCTTTGCAAAAAGAGAACATCAGCTGCTGGCTAAAGGCATAGAAATGGGCTTGTACAATATGATGAAAGACTGCGACATTCACAACTGTATCCTGATTAGAAACCAATGTATCAGCAGCCTTCAAAAAAACCAGCTGATGGATATACGAGCAGCAGAAGATATGGTGGATTTGTGGATGAGCTTTATCAAAAAAGAAAGGGATATGGATACGGCCTTTAGCGAAGATAAACTGCTTATGCAAAAAGCCTCGCAGGACTCTCATGGCTTAGGTTCCTCTAAAAAGACTGTGACCTCTAAAGATGTAGAAGAGATATTACAAAAAGCAGACAGCTATTATAATGGAGAGGGAACAACTCAAAATTATGAACAGGCTCTCGGCGGATATAAGCTTGCCGCAGAGCTTGGGAGTGTGGAAGCGATGAACTATATAGGCAATATTTATTATATAGGACAAGGGACAGAGCAGGATTATGAAGAGGCAATGAGGTGGTATCAAAAGTCAGCGAAGCTCGAAAGTGCTGTAGCCATGAATTATCTTGGCAATATGTATTATGAAGGTAAAGGCATTGCAATAGATAGAGAAGAAGCAATGAAATGGTACCAAAGGGCCGCCCGTTTAGGCAACTATACAGCCATGTTTAATATGGGTTATATGTATTACGAAGAGCATATCGGTGAACATCAGGGATCCCTTGAATGGTATGAAAAAGAGATGCAAGAGGGCAGCATAAAAGCGATGGCGCATCTAGCCTATATGTATCATACGGGTGATGGGGCGGTTCAGGACTATGCAAAGGCCTTAAGTTTATATCACCAAATGGCGGCGCTTAATCAAACTTCAGCAATGATTTGGATTGCCTATATGTATTTGAATGGGCAAGGGGTAAAAAAAGATTATGACGAGGCGATGAAATGGTGCAAAAAAGCAACAGATATCCTTTAAACACCTATAATCATTTTAAAAAGAGGTTATCATAATACATGAGGTTATTATGATGCCTATTTTTTTATAAATAAGTATTGATTTTTCAATCAAATCAAGCTATACTAACTTTATTGATTTACAAATTTACTAGTTTAAAACTTTAACGTAATAAAGTGAGGAATATCAATGAAAAATTACACATTGCACCTGCCGGAAGGTGTTAAGGACTATATTGGCGCAGAAGCGCAGCTTAAAGAAAAAATACAAAATCGGATCAAGGCACTTTTTCATACATACGGCTACAATCTGATTGAGACCCCGACTTTTGAGTATTTAGATGTTTTTACACTGGGAGAAACAAGCTTTCAGCAAACGCAGCTTTACAACCTGATTAACAGACAAGGGGAGCTGGTGGCCTTAAGAAGTGATATGACCCGTGCGATTGCCAGAGTAGTCTGTACACAAACGAGTCATGTACCAGTACCGCATCGTTACAGTTATATGGCAAACAGCTTCAGATACCCAGAGCGTTATCAAGGCAAACTCCATGAGTTTACCCAGGCGGGTGTGGAGCTGATCGGTAAAAACAGTGCCGATGCCGATGCCGAGGTGATTAAGGTGGCAATAGAAGCCCTTAAGGCAGCAGGACTTGAGGATTTTACGATGCATATAGGCAGCAGTGAGTTTCTAGAAAACATGCTAAGTGATATAGGTCTTGAGGGTGGGGTTAAGCAAGAAGTTTATGGAGCCATAGAGAAAAAGGATGCCGTTAAGCTCAAAACGATACTGCAGGCGTCTTTAGTGGATGAGGACACACTCAGCATTTTGTTAGAACTGATTCAATGTGCAGGCAAAATAGAGCTGCTTAGAAGTGTAAAAGAAAAAATAATCTGTAAAAAGTCAAAACAGGCTCTTGAATACATGGAAATGATTTATGAAATATTAGAAGCTTATGGCATCAGCCAGTATATCCTATTTGATTTCAGTATTTTATCTTATGGTAAGTATTATACAGGCATCATGTTTCAAGTGTTTACCCTCGGTATAGGCAGTGCGGTGGTGGAAGGAGGCAGATATGATAAGCTGCTTTGCAAATTTGGGCGCAGCCTGCCAGCTGTTGGTTTTGGGATGCACATCAACTTGCTGCT
>JARBTY010000332.1 GCA_029239935.1 Clostridia bacterium
AATAATAAGGAAGGAGTGACCTATGAATATTCAGTTTAGAGGAAATAATGATCAAGAGCAATTTAGGTCCAGTCATATTTTTACTAAGAAAGAAGTTAACAAACCCCATTATCAGGCAGAATCAGAGAATAGAAGAGCAAAGGCTCTGAATACGGATGAGTTTACCTCGGCCTGGACTCAAGAAAAATCAAAAAAAATCTATACAAAACAAGAAGCTGGCAACGGGCTGCCCTATTTGAGAGATAGTAAGGATGGGGTTGTGATGGAAGAAGGTATCTGGGATATAGAAAGACCTCAAATAGATATTCGGGATATCCCGGAAGATCGTACAAGAAGTATTGAAGTTCAGTCTCACCAAGCTGTAGTATTGTCAGGCAATATTCAGTGGGATCATCAGGTGTCAGAAGCGGTAAAAGACAAAGGGCAAGAGGTAAAGGATGCAGTTTATGGGATTATAGAAAAGGATTTTTTTGTAAGAGATGGCAGTATGCCAGTAGATGAAAGACACGCACTTATTGAGTTAGGCCTCCAAAAAGCTGATTATATAGCCAAACACTACATGAATGAAACGGAAGCTAAAGAGTTTATGTCAGCAATGACACAGATGGCGAAATCTGCAAAGTTAGGTAAGGCAGATGTGGCAGAAGGTATCCATTATAATGTGCCAAAAGGGAGACTTATAGGAGCACCAGAAGATTATATTAATGCAGCAGATCTCATGCAAAAGTCAGCACCAGATACTTATGCTAAATATGAAGACGCAAAAACAGCAGAAGAAAAGTTAAGCATACTGCATCATTTTGTCACCAAAGAGGTACCCCAAAATCCAAAATGGCGTGAAGATTATCTGAAAGAAAGAAGTGCGCAATATGATACGATAGATAATGTAACAATAGATAGTCCGTTTCAAAAGGTTATAAGTTCAGACCTAGACGAGTTCATACGAGATGTCAGCGATATAATCAATACTTTTACAGTCAACACAGACAGCCTATTTAAGAGTCTTAATACATTCAGAGGGCTTTTAACAACTTAATAGCAAACAGAAAAGAGAGAAAGATGATAAAAATTCAGAAAATCAAAAAAAGAAGTATTTTATTTACCAGTGCACCAGATGAGGAATGGCAATTAAACAGCCATCTTATTAGAGGCGAAAAAAATAATTACATTATTGATACAGGTCTAGGCTCTTTAAGTATGGAACCTGTCATAGAGCATATAAAAAATGACACTAAACCCTTGATTGTGATTAATACACATTATCATTGGGACCACATCTGGGGGAATGGTATATTTGCACAGCATACAATTATAGCACACAAACTATGCAGAGAAATGATTGAAGCAAAATGGGAAGAAATGATGCAAAAAAATAGAAAGTATATTTTCGGTGAGGCAAAGATGCAGCTGCCTAATCTAGTATTTGAAAAAGAGTTATATTTTCCAGAAGATAAAATAAGGCTTATCTATACTCCAGGGCATACAATAGACTCAATAAGCGTCTTAGATGAAGAAGAAAAAGTCATTCATTTAGGAGATAACATCGGAGATAATATGGAAGAAATAGTCCCAAGTCTTTATTGTGAGAAGAGCTTATATACAGAGACTTTATTAAAATACAAAGAGCTGCATTTCGATATCTGCATTTCAGGTCATAATGAAGTAACGCAAAAAGATATTATAGATAGAATACTAGAAAAACTGTAAGCTTTTGAGGCTTATTTAGAATATGGATAAAAGTGACATAAGAGATTGGAGCATATACCTTGACAGAAGGCATATAAATTGCTAACCTGATAACACGACGACATGGTCGTCGGATATAATTTTGGTAAGCTACTGTTCAAGGGAGGTATAAGTATGAAGATTACTTTTTTAACATTAGGCAGCAGAGGGGATGTACAGCCCTATACAGCCCTTGCTAAGGAACTTATAAAAAATGGGCATCAGGCAGCTATATGTACAGGAGCATCTTTTGAAAAGTTTATACAAGAAAACAATATAGCATTTCATGAGGCAGAGGCAGACTTAATGGGTATCTTAGAAAGTGAAGAAGGCAAAAAAATTTTTAATGGCGGAAGGTTTAATCTGTCTAAGATGCTAAAGTTCACAAAAACAGTCATAGGGCCTGCCTATAGAAAAAGTATGGATGACTTCTTGGAAGCTGCAAGGGGATCAGATCTCATAGCCTATCATCCTAAAGCATTAGGGGCAGCAGATATTGCAGAATACTTAAATATTCCATGTATTTGTATGCCGCCAGTACCAATCATATATCCAATTACTGAAATACCCAATCTTGCAGTCTCGGCATCCAAAGATTTCGGACCCTTTTTAAATAAATTGACTTATAAGATAGCTGCCTTTGGAGAATCTCCTTTTATGAAGGCTATCAATGAATTCAGGAACACTTCTTTAAAACTTCCTAAGCGGAAAGTAGGAGAAAGAACATACAGTATCCAAGGCAAACCGATTCCCATACTTTACCCCATTAGTCCCTTTCTTTTTAAAGAAGTTGAAAGCTGGAAGGATAGGGTTTTTCTTACTGGTTTTTTATTTTTAGAGGAGAATCAAGCAGTACTGGGGGAGGAACTTGAGGATTTTTTAGCAAGGGGCAGGAGGCCAATTGTTATATCTTTTAGCAGCATGCCTCTTCAAGATCCAGATTCCTTTAAAGACAAACTTGTTAAGGCTTTAAAAGAAACTAACAACAGAGCAGTTATCCTAACTGGG
>JARBTY010000080.1 GCA_029239935.1 Clostridia bacterium
CCAGTGACGCCGGCAACATCAGTTGCAATCTCATTAACTAGCGGACTAGCGTCTAGGAATGGAGAACAACTTACATTATCTGTAAAGCCATATGTTGAGAATGGTCGTACAATGGCAGGGGTAAGAGATATAGCTGCGCTGCTTAATGTAGATAGTAAAAATATTATATGGGATGCTAAGAATAAAGCAATCTTGATTAAAACAGCTGATAAAGAAATCAACCTTGTAGTTGGTCAATTATATGCGGTTGTAAATGGTGAGAAAGTAGAAATAGATGTAGCACCGCAAATTAAAGACGGCAGAACAGTTCTTCCAATAGCACATATAGCTAGGATTTTAGGAATAAAAGTAGAATTTAATGTTGCTACGAAAGAGGTAACACTTAGTATCAAATAGTTTTGTTTATTAAATTTTAAAAAATGATATTTTAATAGAGTTCTAAGAGAGCGTAGATTTTATCACTCTCTTAGGGCTCCATTTTTTGTCAATATTTCTAGGAAAAGTACAATAAAGTTCTTAGAGCTGATTTTTTTATAAGTAATACAGCAATAAAACTAGTAATTCTGCATTTTGCTGTTTAGTGGTTGAAGCTATAATCAAGTTACGTGCAAGAGATGAAAGATATTTCTTTAAGAGGTCTTGTAACTAAAGAGAAGTAGTCAGTCATTAGCACTCTAAAAAAATAACAGAGGAGGTTTATTAATGGGAAGAAAAGTATTAAGCTTAATTCTAACATTTGCATTATTATTTACGACTGTGCAAATACCTGCTTTTGCAGCAGATGAATCTATTGCTCCAACGCTTAGCAGCATTGTTCTTGAAAATGGAACTATTGGTTTAAGTCCAGGTTTCAATTCAAATGTAACAGAGTATTCAGCTACCGTACCAAATAATATGGAAAGTATTGATATTAAAGCTGCAGCAGTTACTACTGATTCAGTATATACTATAGAATTTAATGGAGGAGGAGTGACAACTTCTAGTATACTTACATTAGATGTAAATGACGCAGCACTGCAAGAAGGTGCTAATAAACTTGAGATTATTGTTTCGGATGAAGAAAACAATCATAAAGTTTATACTCTAAATATAACAAGAGCGCAAGCAGGATACCATGTTATAAGTTATAACTTTAATGCATTAGATGCGGCTGGTCCAGCAGCTCAGCAAATAAAAAGTGGAAGTGCTGTCTTACCACCATATGCAGGATACATAGGTATGACAATGCCTGGTGCTACTAGAGAAGGATATATCTTCGCAGGCTGGTATACAACACTTACAGGTGGCCAGCATGAAGCGTTTGATCCTTTTGCTGCTGTTACAGAGGATGTGACACTTTATGCACAATGGATTGAAAAAGATCATGTAAGATACATTAATACTACTGAACAGAGTCAAACAGTTAAACTGGGTTACTCCACTTATTCAGGGGTAAAGCTTCTTAAGATGTCCGATAACTCAGAAGTGCCAGCAGAGGATTTGAATGCTGGAAGTGTGAGCTATGGGGTATTTAAAGATTTAAATGGAAACGGTACACTTGATCCTTATGAAGATTGGACTAAGAGTGTTGATGTTCGTACAGCAGATCTTGCAAGCCAAATGAAAAATGAAGAAATAGCAGGGCTTATGTTATACAGTGGGCACCAAATGAATTGGAAATCTTCTGTTCCAACTCAAGATCAAGTGAAGTTCCTAACAAATGATGATCTTAGACACGTACTCATTGCAGGGGAAGTGCCAGCATCAATTGCTGCTCCTTGGAATAATAATGTTCAAGCAATCAGTGAAAAACTTGGACTAGGCATTCCAGCTAATAACAGTACTGATCCGCGTCATAGCGCTGCAGTAGGCGTTGAGTATTACTCTTCTAATACGGGAACGATTTCACTATGGCCAAATAGCCTTGGTATTGCAGCGACATTTGACCCTGGAATTATGTATGATTTTGGAAAGATAGCTTCAGCAGAATATCGTGCGCTAGGTATTGCAACAGCGCTCTCTCCACAAATCGATATTGCAACAGAACCTAGATGGAATCGTACAAATGGTACTTTTGGAGAAGATCCAAAGCTTTCAGCTGACATGACAGAAGCGTATGTACAAGGGTTCCAAGGAACTTTTGATGCCAATGGAAATCTCATTGGATGGGGTAACGATAGTGTTAATGCGATGATTAAACACTGGCCAGGCGGCGGAGGTGGTGAAGCAGGCCGTGATGCACACAATGATCATGGTAAATATTCAGTATATCCAGGCAATAACTTTGATGCACATACTATTCCTTTTGTAGATGGTGCGCTTCAAGGAACTGCTGCAGATACTACAATGGCGACAGCTGTAATGCCATATTATACAATTTCTTATAACGTAGATCCTTCAGGAAATGACCTTTCTAATGCCTATAGTGAATATATGCTTACAGATTTACTTCGTAATAAATATAACTTTGACGGTGTAATCTGTACTGACTGGGGCGTTGATAATACCCGTGGATGGGGGCCAGCTATTGAGCCACTGCCTACCGCTGAACGTTCTAAGTTACTTATTGAAGCAGGTGTTGACCAGTTCGGAGGACAAAATACTTCTGCCTATATATTAGAGGCTGTAAAGCTGGCGGAAGCTGAGGGAACAGAGGTAAATTTCAGAAGTAAAATGGAAGAATCAGCTTCACGCCTTTTAAAGAATATCTTTAGAACTGGATTGTTTGAAAACTCTTACCTTGATGAAGAAGACTCTACAAAAACAGTTGCAAAAGCAGAATTTGTACAAAAAGGTTATGAAGCACAAGTTAAATCTATCACTATGATTAAAAATCATAATAATGTTTTACCACTTCAAAGCACTACTAAAGTATATGTACCTAAAAATAATGGACAATACTTATTTAAAGGCGCAGAAAAGAATTTTACAGTTGTAGATGATCCAGCACAAGCTGATGTTGCGATTGTTCCTTTAAATAGCCCGGCAAGTCCTTTGGCTCCAGACGGTATGTTTGGTGGCGGATGGTTAGAAAGTACAGGCTACTTCCCACTTACTTTACAATATAGTGAGTATACAGCTGTAAATGCCCGCACGGTATCTATAGCAGGGGACTACAGAAACTTTGACTCAAGTAGTAAAATACTTAATCGTAGCTATAAAAATACTAAAATGACAGCAACTAACTTCTCACAATATCAAGTGCTTGCAGCTACTAAAGAAGCTATGGGCAATAAGCCAGTAATAGCAGTTGTTAATCTTGATAATCCGATGGTATTTACTGAGGTAGATGCAGTTGCAGATGGTATTTTATTACGTTTTGCATCTAGTGATAATGCTGTACTTGATATCATTACTGGAAATAGAGAACCACAAGGTTTACTTCCACTTCAAATGCCAAAAGATATGGCAGCGGTTGAGGCACAATATGAAGATGTACCAAGAGATCTAGAATGTTATGTAGATGCGGATGATAATACTTATGACTTCGCATTTGGCCTTAACTGGAGTGGTATCATTAATGATGCACGTGTGCAAAAGTATAAAGCAGAGCCTCTTACAAGACCTGTGAATGGTGTGAAAACTGCTGATGCGTATGTAACAGTTACGACTCATACACTGCCAGTAGGTAAAATTGGAGAAGCATACAATACACAAATTAAAGCTAAAGAATCTAGTGCTGTTTTTACATTAGTAGATGGTAACTTGCCAGCAGGACTGAGTTTCTACAATGGCACTATCAGCGGCACACCTACGGCTGCTACACATCAGTATGGTAATCAACTTACTATCAAAACTTCAGCTTCAGGTAAGCAAGATAGAACCTTCAGAATAACACTGCTTGTTAATGAAACAGGAGCTGTTAACTTAGCAGACCCAAATAAATTATCCATGACTTTAACTTTTGCTAGGGCTAAGGTTGAAAGCAATTATGAAGCTTCTAAATGGGTGGGATTTAACAGTGCCTATGAGTCTGCGAAGAGTGTGTATGCAAATGCAAGTACTGCTTCTCAGGATGAGATTAATCAGGCGACTGTTTCTCTTGTAAGAGCTATGAATATACTTGTGGGTATAGAAGAGCCGGTGGTGGTAGCTGTACCAACAGCATCACTAGCAGAAGGTACCTATTCTTCTACAAGATATGTAGAATTAGCTACAGCAACAGCTGATGCGGAGATTTACTATACAACTGATGGAACTACCCCTGCTGTTAACAGTACAAAATACACTACGGCTATAACAGTAAGTAGTTCACAAACAATTAAAGCAATTGCAGTAAAAGGTGGCATAAGTAGTTCTGTAGCTACATTCAGCTATGTCATTAAAAAGGATTCAGGGGGCAGTTCGGGTGGAAGCACAGGTGGGAGTACCCCAACACCACCGGTAACCCCAGTGACTCCAACACCACCAGTAGCTCCAGTGACTCCGGCAACACCAAAATCAGTGACCATATCTTTATCTAGCGGCTTAGCATCAAACGAAGGGGCGAGTATTACATTATATGTAAAACCGTATATACAAAATGGCCGTACAATGGTAGGTGTGAGAGATATAGCTGCGCTGCTTAATGTAGACAGCAAAAATATTATATGGAATGCTGTAAATAAATCAGTTATCATTAAAACAGCTGATAAAGAAATAACTCTTGTGGTTAATCAAGGATACGCCCTTGTAAATGGTGAAAGAGTAGAAATAGATGTAGCACCACAGATTAAAGATGGCAGAACAGTTCTCCCGATAGCGCATATCGCTAGAATATTAGGCATGAAAGTAGAATTTGATTCAAATACTAAAGAAACAAGGTTTATAGTTGAATAGTTAGGAATGTCGGATGTAATCAAATAGTGAAATGGTACTATTTCCCCCTCATTCTGGTATAATTAAGATAGTAGTAATAACTTATAGGGGGGAAGAAAATGGCGAAATTCGAAAAACTGGTAAATGGAGATTTTGAGACAATTGTCAGGCAGTTGCACACCGATATTATGCAAGGTGGACTAAGTATGAACTTGGTTGATGAGAGTAACTATAGTTCTCCAGAAATAAGAGCAGTGGTTAGGGTATATGATAAATACTTTATGAGAAATGGGAATAGGGCAAGTTTAAATCTAACGGTAGTTGGTACTCAGGATAATATTTTCGTTTCTGCAATAGGTGCAGGAGGAGGGTCAGGTGCGCTTTTTAATTTTAGCTTGGGTGCAGAAAGTGAAATGGCAGATTTGGTGGCAGATAGTTTACGAAAGATGGGATTATGACATTAAAAGAAAGCGTTTAAGAGGACATAAAAGTCTTCTTAAGCGCTTTTTTAATGGCAGAAATGATAACATTTAGTCGCTAATAACAAGCAGTTCCTGTGAAAAATGAATTTTATTCTTTCCGTCCATCTTTGCCTTATACATAAGCTGGTCTACGAATTCCAGCAGTTTGCTTTGTTTATGATGGGGCTTTTTAAAAATTCCACCAGCTACACCCCCGCTGATGGTTACTTTTATAACCTGTCCATCAACATCAAAGGTGTGAGTTTCAATAGCGGTTCTGATCTTTTCACAGGTCTCAATACTCTTTTTAGGTATTGGATCAGGAAAAATGATAGCGAACTCCTCACCGCCATACCTGGCAGCGATATCATTCTGTTGAATATTGGCCATGATCAGTGAGGAGACCTCTCTTAAGATTAAATCCCCTGCTAAATGGCCATAGGTATCATTTACTTTTTTAAAGTTATCAATGTCCAGCATAGCCACACTAAATGATTCTGTGTAGTCACAAGAACGCTGTATGAACTGCTTATAATATAAATAAAAGGTTTTATGATTATAGAGATTGGTTAGAAAGTCTTTACAAATCATTTCATTAAGCAGAAGGTTTTTATTTTCTAAATCCTCACATATGTATCCCATGCGGCTTTCCAGCTTATTGATTTCTGTGATAAGGGAAGATAGGACATAGCCGAGTAAAAATATGAGTAATATGTTAATAACGGCATTAAAGGACAATAACTCCTTAACATCCAGAAGTGTTACTAATACCACATAACATAGTGATACAAAATAGCTGAAATAAAGAGATTTCTTTTGACTAAACAAGATACTTATAAGGACAAGATAGATATAGAACAGATGGGACAAAACGCCAAAGTATTGCTTAGAAAAGTATAAAAAGAAGCAGAGAAAAATACCATCCATCAGGGTGAGCCATAGATTGGGCTCGAGATCTTCAAGACTTAGGACATGTACCTTATAGATATACGATGTAGCAATAATGAGCGTATATAGGGCATAAACAGCTAAAAAGATCCAAGGATAAACAGTATCAAAGTCCATAAAAAAGTTAAAAAATAAAATCATACCAATAATACCCATGGTATTGAGACTAAGATAAGACTCGTACATCATTCTAAGACGAAAAGAATGCATGTGCTGCAAAATAACACCTCCAAATTCGAAAATGATAGTCATTATTAATATTGCCAGTATAACATAGTTCATAACATTATAAAAGAAATAATTATTATTTTGCAGCTTATCAGTAGGGGTGAAGGGTGCTCTACAATGATACAGCAATGGATTATAAGATTGCAGATAAGTTTATCCAGGAAAAAGTAATAATAGTGTCGATATAAGGCTTTTTAAGATGAAAAAAATAAGGATATGTTGAGTGTAAATAGTAAATGTGATAAGATGGGGATACATTAATTTGATAGGAGGATGTCATGAAAATACAAGAATCTGGAGAAAACTATCTGGAGACGATTTTGATACTTGAAAATAAAAATGGGCATGTGAGATCAATCGATATTGCAAATGAACTGCACTTTTCAAAACCAAGTATTAGCAGAGCAGTGGGTATCCTCAAAACGGCAGGATTTATTACAGTAGAACCAAATGGCAATATTGTTCTGACCAACGTAGGAAGAACTAAGGCTAATGAGATTTATGAAAGGCATCAATTGATTACACTGTATTTAATGGAAACCTTGGGGGTTGATGAAGACCTGGCAGCCCATGATGCCTGTAGAATAGAACATGTTATTAGTGAGCAGACTTTCAATAGAATCAAATCTCTCGTTGGAGAAAAAGCAGCATTTAATAGGTAAGAACACGGCTTAATACAGAGGAGGTTTTATATGGCTAATGATAAGGTTTTTCTTTTTGGCATGACATCAATTCTTTCGTATATGTTAGCAAACAATAAAAAAGGACGTCAAAATAATCAGCTGAGACTTCCATCATTTCCGGGTGTTTTAGAGATTAAAAGTGCCATAAAAGGAAGAATAAGGTTTTATATTCCACTGCTGAAAAACAATGCTGATTTGGCAGAGCGCATCTCAAGCCAACTGCAAAATATCGCACTGATTAAAGAGGTAACAATAAGTCCAGTGACAGCATCTTTGCTGATTGAATATGAATGGGACAAAATAGAACCTCATGTTCTGGAAGGGGCTGTTATCAAACTCTTTGGTTTGGATGAGCATATTGATAAAAAGCAAATCTCTTTTGTCGAACGGGAGATACACACGATGACTGCTGCTGTTAATCAGGCAGTTTTAGAGAAGACAAGTGGCTTTATGGATGCTAAATATATGATGGCAGCAGGGTTTATAGTAATGGGTATTTTAAAAATCGTTCAAGGTTCTGCAGCTTCGTTAAATCCATTTAATTTATTGTGGTGGGCCTCTAACATTGTGTTTAAGGGAGGGAGCCATGAGTATTAAAGATTATATTATCAAACAAATGCTAAAGACAGAAATCGTATCAGACCTTCCAGGCAGGCTCCGTCTAAAACTTTCACATCATAAAAACATTCCTGGAGAGGCCTTTGACTATGTGCAACATGTTATAGAGGCTATTTCGATGCTGTACGGGGTGGAGTCAGTCAAGTTTAATACGGCTATAGGTACAGCTCTTATTACGTATGATTCTAGGCAACTGTCCTCTCAAAAAATCTTAGGGTGGATAGAAGATGTCACAAAAACAGGACTTGAAAATACCGAGCTCATCAAAAAGTTAGGACAGACAGATCCTGACTATTTGAAAGCACATATTGAGAAGCTGCTAAGAGAAAAGCTAAAAGAAAAGAGGTGATAAAATGCTTGTAAAAGAGCACGGGTCGATGATTTTAAGAGGAAAAGTTATCCATAGTATCAAAGGCCGCGTAAGACTTCATTATGAAGGTATGCGATTTATTTCAGAGTTTGCCAATGAAATCATGAAACGTCTGCAAAAGATTCACTATATACAGTCTATAGAAATCAACCCAATCACACAAAATATTTTAATAAAATACACATCAGACACAGTACTAGTTAAAGAGGTGACTGAGGCAATAGATACGATTATTTCCCAGTATGCCATTTATGCTTACAAAAATATGCGTGAGCAGCAGGCAAAAAAAGAAAATGAACAGATATTAGAGACAGAAACCCCTTCAAGAACCATTTTGAATCGGCTGATTATAAATGGGGCAACATTGACCCTTTGCAATACCTTATATAAACAACAAATCATGGAGGGGGCACTGATTAAGACGCCTTTACTACGCAAGTTTACAACACTGCCATCCATCATGAGCTTGGCTCTGACGGCTCCTTTGTTTAATACCGCTTGGAGAGGTCTTGTAAAGGACAAAAGGCCCAATGCAGACTTTCTGACAGTAAGCTCTATTATTGCAAGTCTGATGCTTGACAATAGTACCTCAGCGCTTACTATCATAGCCCTTTCAGATATCGCAGAATTCATGACCTCGTATACCATTGAAAGGACTAGAAATTCTATTAAGAACTTACTCAGCGTAGATGATGGGTATGTATGGAAGCTGCTTGAAAATGGAGAGATTCAAAAGTGTTCTATTACAGAGATTAAGCCAGGGGAAAAGATAGTCATTCATACAGGGGAGAAGATCTCGGTAGATGGTATCATTACCTCAGGAGAAGCTGTAATTGATCAAAGTTCTATTACAGGTGAATTCATGCCGGTTATCAGAAAAGAAGAAGAACAGGTCTTTGCAGGAGCTATCATCAAAAGCGGTACAATTACTGTGCAAGCTGAGAAGGTAGGGGACGATACAGTAGTTTCACGTATCATCAATATGGTAGAAAATGTGGCAGCACAGAAAGCACCCATACAGCACTATGCGGACAAGTTTTCTAACTATTTGGTACCGCTTAACTTTATGGTAGCAGCGGCAGTTTATGGGGTGACTAAAAGTCCGGAGCAGGCCCTAAAAATGCTGGTTATCGATTATTCCTGCGGTATTAAGCTTTCAACGGCTACTGCTTTTTCCGCCTCTATTAATTCAGCGGTAAAAAAAGGTATCCTCATTAAAGGCGGCGCTTTTATTGAACAAATGAGCAATACAGATACGATTATTTTTGATAAAACGGGTACAATAACGGAAGGAAAACCTAAGGTAGTAGGGACTTATATCTGTGATGAAGGCTATACGGAACAGGAGTTTATGGAGCTCGCCTGTGCAGCAGAAGAAACCTCCAGCCATCCTCTTGCGGATGCGGTACTTAATTATGGCAGAAAACTAGGGGTCAAAATCCCTCTGCATGGAGATACCATTACAGTTATTTCAAAAGGAACGCACACAACGGTAGGTGATCAGACTATTAGGGTCGGTAACTTAGCTTTTATGAGGGAAAACAAAGTTCAGATGGACTATAATCCTAAAAAGGTGGTAGAAGGTGCCATCACTACCTATGTGGCGGTAGATCAGAAATTGATTGGTCTCATTTCAGCCATTGATAAACCCCGTGATAACGTAAGGCGTGCCATTAATAATCTGAGATACAGAGGTATTGATGATATCATGCTGCTTACGGGAGATATGAATGAACAAGCTAAAGTGATTGCTGAGCAGATTGGAGTAGACAGCTACAAAGCAGAGCTGCTGCCTGAACAAAAAGCGGAAACAGTTCTTAAGATGCAGTCGGGAGGCACTCATGTGGTGATGATTGGTGATGGTATTAATGATGCACCTGCTCTCGCTTATGCCAATGTAGGGATATCTCTAGGCAGTAAGTCAACAGATGTTGCCATGGAAACCTCAGATATTGTTATCGGCAGTGATGACCCTATGATGATTCCAGCGGTTCTCGGCCTTTCGGGAAAAACAATGGAGATTGTCGGACAAAACTTCAGCCTTGTAGTAGCAATTAATACAGTAGGTCTAGTAGTAGGAGCAGCTAGCAATTTATCGGTATTTTGGAGTGCAATGCTTCATAATATGAGTACGATTTTTGTTGTGGCCAACTCCTGCAGGCTATTGTTTTATAGGCTGGGTAAAGGCGGTGAGGTATGAGCTGTGTAGCCTTAACCGTTGTGCACTCGGTAAATGGCAGACTTCGTTTAAAGCTGTCCCATAAGTTAAAGGATTTTCAAAGTGCTTTTGAATTCACCTCACAAAAGGGTGGAATCAATGAGTTTCGTTATAACGCTACTATTAAGACCCTTTTAATAGAATATAATGCTTTACAAATAGATGAAAATGAAATATTAGTGCGTTTTGGGGTGGAATACTGCAGGCAGACCAAGGCAAAGCATATCAAAGTTATGTACCCTCAAAAAAAGGACTCCAGCATTCCGGCCATCGGTTATGTATCACTTTTATTTATCTTTGCCAACTTGGGAGTACAATGGATTGGACTTGGGCCAATCTCAAGGAATCTGATGAAGTGGTTTTCTGTAACCACTACAGTAGGAGCCATTTTCGAGCATGGCTACAAAGAGCTTAATGAAAAAGGGGCTTTTGACCCAGAAGTTATGTCTATCATGTACCTTATTGATTCCATTAATAAAGGCAAAACCACTTATTCACCAGCTATTGCTTGGGCAATTACTTTTGGAAGGCATGTCCTTCAAAAGCAAGAAAATGATATGCTGCTGACCATTAATGACTACAATCAAGAAGATACAGGAGAAAAACTATATCATGTTAATATTTCTCCACTGATCAACCCGAATCATAGACTTGATTTTTTAAATAAATTTTTAAATAGGTATATAGAATCTTATCCAAAACCAAGATTTAAACAAGAATATATGGGCAACATGGCAAAAAGAAATGTTTTCCCCGATTGTTATCATTGTTCGGACCGCAAAAGTCAGATCATGATTACATCAAAGGGAAATTCATCTATCAACATATAAAACGAGGAGGTAATAGTATGATATTAGGTTCTTTAAATAACGATTTTGTAAAAGGTGCACTTGTAGGTGCAGGCGTGTGTGCGGTAGGTTTTTATATGTATAAGAAAAACGAAGAAAAGGTGGACAGCTTTTTGAGAGAACAAGGCATCAAAGTGCCAAGTCCAGCAGTTAAAGATTTCTATGCGATGTCTTTAGAAGAATTGATGGAGACAAAAGAAAATATAGAAGATATTATTGCAGAAAAAGAAATCAGTCATACCAACATAGTTTCCTGTTGCGTACCAGATGCAGCAGAGACAAGTCAAGAAGAAGTGGCAGGAGCCTAAAAGATAAAGGTTAAATACCAAAAGAGGACGCAGCAAAGTCGAATTAAAAAGACTTTGCTGCGTCCTCTTTTGGTGTAACTGCATTCAGAGGGAAGCTTTAAAAAAGGTAGTAACAGTAGAGCCATCAGTAGTAACAAGATATTGATCAGCCTATGTAGAATAGTTTCGGGTGAGATTTGAGATAAATATAATCAATAAAGTAGTCATCTTTTTAGCAGCATCAGCATATATAGATAGAGGTGAATTAGAACAAGGAAATACAAGGAAAAATAGAAAAAAGAAAAAGTTTAAAAAAAGTTTAAAAAAAGTGTTGACATATGTAGAATACTCGTGTAGTATTATACAAGTCGCCACTGATAAGCGGCACAGACAAAAAAGGCTCAGGCCTTGATAATAAATACTTGAATGAACTTTGAAAATAGAATAGTAACCATAAAACCAGTCGATTTATAGAACTTCATTTAATGGAGTTCATGAGTACAAACTAAACTTAGTTTAGTTTCAGTACAAGTAATAATAGTCAACAAACATTCTAACGAATGTTGGACAAACTTTTTTATGAG
>JARBTY010000081.1 GCA_029239935.1 Clostridia bacterium
AATTAAAGGAGATATTTTAAATGAAACTTAAAGTATTAATATTATCTTTAACACTATCAGCAGCTTTATTAGCAGGATGTTCATCTACTAAAGCGCCAGTTCCAGAAACTCCAGCTACAGAAGCGTCAGTGGACGCAGTAACAACTGCTTCTTTGGTAGATAACGAAACAGATTTTGAAAAAGGAATCAGTAAAGATGGTACATGGATTATTTCTACTCTTAACGATTTAACTTTTGATAAAGAACTTGTTTTAGATGGTGAATTTAAAAACGGTAAAAAGAACGATGACGGTACAGATGCCATTCAGCGTAAAATAGCTCTTTATGCTCAAGATGCTGATAAAAATGTAACTGCGAGATATACTTTAACAGCACCAAAGTTGACTGTTACAAGTCCAAACGCTCGAATCCAAGGCGGTACTTTTGTAGGGGATGTTTATGTTGAAGCTGAAAACTTCTCTATAGTAGATGCTACAGTAGAAGGCAACGTATATTTTGCCAGTGAAGACCTTAAAGCTACATTTAAATTAGAAAAAGAAGGTAAAGTTACCGGAGCTACTGAAGTAAAATAATGATTTAACAAATACATAAAAGGATAGTTCATTGAACTATCCTTTATTTTTAACTATTATTTTCTCAAAATCTTGTCCATCGCTTTTCCCTTTGCTAACTCATCGATCAGCTTATCCAAATAGCGTATTTCCTGCATAGTTCGCTCTTCGATGTCTTCCACGCGGACACCGCAGACCACCCCTTTGATCAAAGCCCTTGAAGGATTTAGTTGTGGAGCCTTTGCAAAGAAGGTCTCAAAGTCTGTCTGCTTTTCCAGCTGCGCTTCTAACTCTTCTTGACTGTATCCCGTGAGCCAACGGATGATTTCATCAACTTCTGTTTTCGTACGCCCCTTTTTTTCCGCCTTTGTTACATAAAGGGGATAGACACTTGCTACACTCATTGTATATATTTTATGTTTGTCCATGATACATCCTCCGCTTACCTCATTTTCTTTATTATATAATGCCCTCTGCTACAAAATCAAATGCCTTAGATTTATAGTGCTACACAAAAAGGTGCCTTGACTTCCATAGTTAGAGGATTAATGATTTCTCACAGTGATGGCTATATTGATTGCTTAAACCCCACCATATTATACTACCTGTCTAAAACTACTGATTAGATATTGAATAAAAGCATTTGATGCGATTGAAAGAGGAATTTCTTTGCGGTAGACAATACCAGCTGACCTAACAGTTATGGAAGGATTAATTGGTAATTCAATCAAATCACCTGCTGATAACTCTTTTTGGATAAATTCTTTAATGAGGACAGTGATTCCAAGTCCTAGTTTTGCAAATTCGACAAGAATATCCATATTACCAGTCTCTATCTCAGGTTTAATGGTAATATTATTGAGTACCATGTATTGATCAATATATTTCCTCGTCATATTATCTTCTTCTAATAACATAATCGGATGGCCTGAGGAAAAAATATCCGAATGATTAAGATCAAAAGAATCTATATATGAACGACAGGCAACAAAGATGTCATGAATCTCAATCAATTTGATAAAATGATAGTTTTCGTTATTAAATGGCAGACTAACAAGGCCAAAATCAATGATACCTTGATCAACAAGTTTTAAGGTTTCATAAGTTGAGCGATTAAAGACTTGAATTTTTATATGCGGATTTGAATTGATATAGGTTTTAAGGTGAGGTAATAGAATATGCTTACAAAGGATGGTACTGGCACTCATCTTTACTAAGCCGTATTTATTATGTTTCATTTTTTCTATAACATTTAGACCGATAGATAATTCTTCCATGGCAGTTTTGACATGACCATATAAGACTTCTCCTTCCTTGGTAAGTTTCACCCCTCTTGAGTTCCGTATAAATAGAGAAATATTTAGAGTAGCTTCTAATTTTTTTATTGACTTACTAATGGCCGGTTGACTAACAAATAATTGCTCTGCTGCTTTTGAAATACTTTTAGTATTAGCTACGGTATAAAATATTCTATAGAGTTCCATATCAATAGGCATAGTATAACCTCCAATTATAATAAATATAAGTATTAGATATTTGAGTTATATTATACACTATTGTATAATTATATTTAAGATTTATTATTTGTTGTTTACAATGATTTTACATCGGCTACTTTGTGGATGACCAAAATTTAAAGATGTGAAATTTACAGAATCATGTATAATGGTAGTAGTTAATAATAATATATGGAAGGTGAGGAGAATAGATGGGTAAAACATTAGCAGAAAAAATATTTGATACACATAGGGTAGATATGCCATTCCCTGATACACATGTTTTAAAATTAGACAGAGTTTTTTGTCATGAGATTACGACTCCCATAGCTATTACTGATTTAATGGCACGGGGTATGGACCGCGTTTTTGATCCTACAAAAATAAAAGCAGTTATCGACCATGTAACACCTGCTAAAGATTCAAAAACAGCTGAACAAGGTAAAATCTTAAGAGACTGGGCAAAACGTCATAACATTAAAGACTTTTTTGATATTGGTAAAAACGGTGTCTGTCATGCTATATTTCCAGAAAAAGGGTTTGTGAGACCTGGATTTACTGTCATTATGGGAGATTCCCACACATGTACACACGGTGCTTTTGGTGCTTTTGCAGCAGGTGTAGGTACGACTGACCTGGAAGTAGGCATTTTAAAAGGCGTCTGCGCTTTTCATTTTCCTAAAACGATAAAAGTTGTTTTAAATGGTGAAATGAAACTTGGTGTATACGCAAAAGATGTCATTCTGTTTATTATTAAGGAATTAACAGTAAACGGCGCTACTAACATGGTTATAGAATTTACAGGACCAGTAGTTGATACGATGTCTATGGAATCTCGTATGACGTTATGTAATATGGCTATAGAAGCTGGTGGTACCAGTGGGGTATGTTATCCAGATATGACTACTGTGGAATACTTATGGGACTTTATAAAAGACGATTTCAGTTCAAAAGAAGAAGCCTTAGAAGAATATTCAAAATGGAAATCTGATGACGACGCTGTATATGAAAAAGTTTATGAATATGATATTACAGACTTAGAACCAATGGTAACTTTTGGTTCTAAACCAGATCAAGTAAAGACTGTTAAGGAGATGGCAGGAACAAAAGTCGATCAAATATATATTGGAAGTTGTACAAATGGTCGTATAGAAGATTTAAGAGAAGCAGCTCATGTATTAAAAGGAAATAAAATCAGTGATGATGTACGTGGAATCGTTAGTCCTGCAACACCTGCTATCTATTCACAAGCTCTAAAAGAAGGAATTATCGAAATTTTCCAAGATGCCGGTTTCTGTGTAACCAATCCAACATGTGGTGCTTGCCTTGGAATGAGTAATGGTGTATTGGCAAGTGGAGAAGTTTGTGCATCTACAACGAACCGGAACTTTAATGGTCGAATGGGCAAAGGTGGCATGGTTCATTTGATGAGTCCAGCAACGGCTGCTGCTACAGCTATTGAAGGTAAAATTGTCAATTCAAACCTATATAAAGCTTAGGAGGTATAAAATGAAGAATTTTAGTGGGAAAGTATTGTTTTTAGATAGAAGTGATATTAACACGGATGAAATTATTCCAGCAAAGTATTTGACTGAAATTACAAAAGAAGCATTAACTCCCTATTTATTAGAAGACTTATCGCTACCAAGTTTTAACAATAAAGAAGACATTAAAGATAAAGTTATTATTGTTACAAGAGAAAACTTTGGCTGCGGTTCATCAAGAGAGCATGCTCCATGGGCTTTAGAAGTAAATGGAATCAATGTTGTAATTGCTGAAAATTTTGCTAGGATATTTAGACAAAATATGTATAATTGTGGGATGATGGCTATTGAACTATCAAAAGAAAAAATCGAGCATTTATTTAATACCTATGCTGGTAAAAGCCCATCCATTGCAATTGATATCGAAAATGACAAAATCATTGTAAGCTCTGAAGAAGCTTCAGAAGAAATTGACTTCAAAGTAGGCGGATTCGATAAAACCCTTGTCCTCGAAGGCGGATGGGTTGGTTATGCCGATAAGAATTATTAATTTAAAAATAACTAATAAATAAAAAAGCGCATTATCCACTACCTTATTTCCTTTATTATATAATGCCCTCTGCTATAAAATCAAATATCTTAAGCCGATATCTTTTTATCCTTGTAATTACTTTGATGAGATGTTATCTTATTCATAAGCCACCCCTATCTTTTTTAGGATTTTAATGGATAAATTTCATTTATATACATGGCTTAGTTAGTGTTAGCAAGTATCTTAAATGAGCTAGATTATGGGATTAGGAGATATCAAATGGAAAAGACCAATTTAGAATTTAATGAGACAAAAAAAAATATTTTTTACTCTTCTAAGCGCCTGTTTTATGAAAAAGGATATTACGCTACTTCTATAGGTAATATCTCAGAAGCAGCAAATGTAAATAGAGCGCTATTATCCTATTATTTTGAAAATAAGTCTAATTTAGCTCAAGAAGTTGTCAATCAATTTAGTGATAGAGTCTTTGATAAACTCAAACAAGAAACAGACCAGAAATATGGTTCTATTAATCCTCTTGTCATGTTAGTTGTTTCCACTAAGGTTTTCACATCTTTTCGAAGATTCAATGAAAGCTATAGACGCTTTATAAAAGAAGTCGCTCTGGAAAATATTGTTATGGTAAGAAATACTAATCAAGAACCCAAAACCTATGGTTACTTAGATAGTGTCTATAATATGAAATTTAGCAGTATAGATAAACAAATATACCAAAATAGCTTTACTTCCATAGTCAGGGGCTTAATGATTTCTCACAGTGATGGCTATATTGATTGCTCTCATGAGTATATTGCAGAAAAGCAATGTGAAATGTATTTTAAGATATTAGGCCTAGAAAAAAGTATAATTGATGATACGTTACAAGAAGCCAAATTTATATATGACAACATAAATATAAAAATGGAGAAAAACTTTTCTATAAAATAAAACAGTATGACAGCCTAAGAAATGACATTTCTTAGGCTGTTATACTGTTTATCTCTTTTACTATTTCATTTGTGAAGCGCTTTCTCCTGCAATCTTACCAAATACCATAATATCTGTAATCGCATTTCCACCTAAGCGATTTCCCGCATGAATGCCACCCGTTACTTCACCAGCCGCATAAAATCCTGGGATAACTTGATTGTTTTCATCTAATACTCTAGCATCTGTGTCCATAGCTAATCCCCCCATCGTATGATGAACAGACGGCGATCTAGGTGTTGCATAAAATGGACCAACTTCTATTTTTTTGCCAAAATTCGTTTTTTGGAATTCAGGATCATTTCCTTTTTCTATATAACTATTATACTTGTTGATTTCATTTACAAACGTCTCTTTATCTGCTCCGATTTGAGTTGCTAATTCTTCTAATGTATCAGCTCGATAGACACTGCCTGTTTCTATCAATCTTTCTACATCGTCTCCCCATAGATTCTTTCCATCAGGCATATTTCCAGCTGTATTTTTATCACAAATAATAAAGAATAGTTGCTCTTCTTGTTGAAGAGCTGCTTTTGCAAGTACATCTCTTTCAGAATACTCGTTTATAAATCGTTTACCCGCTTTATTGACAAAAACTTGATCTTCTGCACTGCCCCATACCCCACCAGATAATGCACCAGTTTCTGGATGTGAGCTTGGCATTAATTGAATAAATTCCATACCAATTAATTTAGCACCAACTTGAATTCCCATATTAATACCATCGCCAGTCGCTGCTGGTGTGTTGGTTGTTTTCATTGTAAGCGGCATTTCTTCCCAATAAGTGTTGTATTTTTGTCTCATCTCTGGATTTGCACCAAATCCACCTGTAGCCATAATAACACCTTTACTTGCTTTTAAGGTTACTGGCGTTCCATCTGATTTTGTAGCCTTAACACCAACTACTCTTCCATTTTCTACAATAAGTTCTTCTGCCTTCGTCTCAAACATAATTTCGGTACCCAACTCAATGGCTCTATCTTCTAAAGGTTTAAGGAAACCTATTCCTGTATGTTCTACCAGCGCATGACTTCTTGGCCAAAGCGCACCAAGTATCGTACCGATTGAATCAGTCACTTCTGCACCCATATCCTCTAACCACTTAAGTGTTGGTAATGAATTATTTGTGAGTTCTGTTACCAGGGCATAATTTGGAGTGATTGTATTACCCTTTAAATCTGTTCTTTTGCCACCAATATAAGCTTGGATTGCATGTAACTCTGGTGAATCAAAAAGAACTGTTGTATCTCCTGAAGCTAAGTAATCTTTTATTTCAGTCTGTAATTTTTCAAATGTTGGAGCAAAATCCCCATAATTCGAAGCATTATCGTCCACATAGCCCTGTAGTTCTTTAATCAGTGCATCGTTCATTTTAACATTCTTTTGTCGATCTGGATCATATGTATTGTATCCTCCGCCAGATCTTAAAGTGTTCCCACCAAGGGCAATGGTTTTTTCAATGAGTATGACTTTTGAGCCATTTTCATTTGCAGATACTGCAGCAGCGAGTCCAGCTCCACCACCACCTATGATGACAACATCCGCAGATTTTTCAATAGCTTCCCCGGCTGTTTTAGTTGTAACTTTTTGTTTTAATCCCTCAACATCACCAGAAGCTTGTTTGACACAATCTTCAATAGCAGCAAGAATGGCTGTACTTGAATTTGTTGCTCCTGAAACCGCATCGACAGCTAGTGTCTGACCTGATAATATATCCTCAATCAATTTGTTCATAGCCACATCGCCAAGTCCAGTTGTTTCAGTTTGACTTAAAAGTTTGATGTCCTCTATTTTTGTTGATGAAAAGGTCACTTCTACTTTTACTGACCCACCATTTCCTTGCGCTTCTGCTGTATATGTCCCCGCTTGAAAAGCTGATTTCTCTTCTCCTGAAGCAGCTTGTGATGACTCTTTCGCAGCACCACCACATCCAGTCATCAGCAGTAAAGTAAAACTCAACATGACACAAATGAATACTTGTAATTTTTTCTTTAACATTTTTGTTCTCCCCTCTAGATTTTATGTGATCGTTAAATATTAAATTAACAATCTCATTAAAATTATAAGGGTTAATTAAGAAAAAATCAACAATTAATTAAATACGTTTAATATCGATTATGTTAATCTGTTCATAAAACATATCATTTTATTAAACGTATTTAAACAAATCTATTATTATTTTAATAATAGATTCACCCGTTAACTTTCTGCCCTGTTTGGACAGTATTGAAATTCTAACTGTTTTGGAATTGAATTATTGCTGCTCGGCAAATCTCCACCAAGCAAACGTTCCAGCTATTCCCGCCACCTCCGTAGCAGCAAGGATAATTTTGCTGCTCAGATTAAGAGAGCCTGTGTTTAGAAAGACCGAAGGGATTGTCCATGGAAAATACGGGGCAAATCCTAAAGAGGCCATTACACTTGAGAAAATAACAATGACTAGGATGAGTCCTAATGGTGCTAAGTATCCTTTACTAACATTTGCTAGAAAGATGCCTGGTGTAGTAACAGCAATAAACAATAATGATGTTATCATAAATCTAAAGAAAATATGCCAAATAAAGTCAGCTGACCATCCTGTAAGCCCCAAAACACCACCTACGGCGAGGCCGATGGCAAACATATAGATGGAAAGCAGTATGTTCCATGCTAAAATGACTATCAATTTAGATAATACAATTTGTGATCTGGATATGGGCTTTGCAAGCAAATCCTTAATCGTCTTATCTGTAAATTCTCTGCCAAACACCCATGCAGCGATAAAGGTGTATCCAATGAGTCCTAGTGCAGCAAGATTATTAAGTAGTTCCTTTAAATATATTTGCCAATTGATATCTCCCGTATTACTGGATAAAATAATGCCCGCTCCCATCATGACTGGCCCAAATGCAAAAACTAAAAATACCAGCCAAAACACATTGGCACGGATGGCTTTTCGAAACTCACAATGTAGAATAGAGAAAATATTCATTAGCAATCCCCCATTCCCATACCAATTGTGCGAAGAAAATAACTTTCTAAATCTTCCGTAATGACCCGAAGCAGTGTTGGCGGTTGATTGAATTTAACAAGTAGTTCAGCTAAACGTTCAGGCCTCTTAGCTATGTGGGCATCGGTTAATTTGAGATGCCCATCCATTGTTTCTTCAAATGCATGGCCTTGCTCTTTAAGTAGATTTTTTATAGCATTTTTGTCCCGTCCATCTAAGACTAAATTTTTCTGAAGCGATTGTTCCAGTTTATTCATTTCAATTTCTTGAATAAGGTTACCATTGTGAATGATCCCAATACGTGTGGCAATCTTCGAGAGTTCTTCTAACAGATGACTGGATACAAAAATCGTCACGCCGAAATTTTTTGCTAAATCATATAACATATTACGTATCTCTGCAACGCCTGCCGGATCGAGGCCATTTATAGGTTCATCCAGAATCAAAATTTCCGGATTGTGTATCATGGCTTTCGCAAGTCCCAAGCGCTGCTTGTTTCCTAAAGAAAGACTCTTCGCTCTTTTCTTTTGATGTGGCTCAAGCCCCAACTTACAAATAATCTGATTGACGGATTCTTTGTCAGATACCCCTTGCATGCGACGTGCTATGTCAAGGTTTTCGATTACTGTTAGATCAGGATAAAAAGTAACTTCCTCCAAATACCCAACCCTACCCCATAATTTATAGTTTCCAGCATCAACCTTTTCCCCCAGCATATAGACCTCGCCGGAGGTTGGTCGCAGCATGCCTAAGAGTGTTTTTATGGTCGTTGTCTTTCCAGCGCCATTCAGCCCTACAAATCCAAAAATCTCTCCTTGTTTCACCTCCAGTGATAGATTGTTCAAAACCTTATATTCACCAAATTTTTTGTGTAATCCCTGAATTTGTATTGCAGCACTTCCACTGATTTTTTGCTTTGAGAATATACCCATCGTCTTCAACTCCTCATTTTGTAGTTGCTTTATTCTAACAATGCAGTATCAACTCAACCTCAACTTTTGCTCCCTTTTAAAAAATTTTAAACAGGTAAAAAAACAGTAAAGACACTGCCCTTTCCCGGACTGCTTTCGACTTCTATACGCCCGTTGCAAAGGTTAACAATCTTTTTGACTAAGGTCAATCCAAGTCCATTTCCAATCACCGCATGTGATGTATCACCTTGATAAAACTTGTCAAAGATATGTTGTTTTGTTTCCTCATCTATTCCCGCTCCATTATCCCGCAAGCAAAACTGTATTGATGAATCGACGCGTCTCAAACTGACTTGTAATTCCCCGCCTTTATCTGTGAATTTGATAGCGTTATCCAGTAGATTCACCCATATCTGCTGGAGCAAGGGCGCATTATTATAAATATTGATATTCTCCAAATCCACATCTACCAAAAGATTTTTGGCACGCCATTTAGGTTCCAATATAAGTATAGCTCTGCGAATTTGCTCATCAAGGGCATAAACCTCTTTTTCACTAATGATCTCTATGCTTTCAACCTTTGATAAATAGAGTACGCTTGTGGAAAGGTCTGCCAATCTTTGAGATTCTTGAATGATGATATCTAAATATTCCTTCGCTTCTTCACCAGTTACCCCATCTTCTTTCAAAAGCTTTGCAAAGCCTTTAATAGAAACAATAGGGGTTTTAAACTCATGTGAAAAATTATTAATAAAATCAGTACGTAACATTTCAATGCCCGCAAGCTCCCGTACCATTTTATTAAAACTCGCAGCAAGGCTCTCAAGCTCTGGAATATTGCTCCCTTTAACCGAAACCAAAAAATCACCTTTAGCCACCTCCTCAATGGCTTCAATCAAATGATGGACTGGCTTCACCATCCATTTGCTAAGGAGCGCTGTGATAGAAGTCCCAATAAATACACTTGTTAAGAGCAGTGCAAGAAATCCAAAGAGACCATTTTCAAGAAATCTACCATCAAAAACAAAGCCCAGTAAATACGTAAATAATCTTCCAATGACAACCGACAAAACCATAACAAAAAACACAAATACAACTAGCGAAACAGTGAGACTCATTCTTTTTTTCATGTAGGCTTCACCGCCTTATATCCCAGTCCACGTACAGTAACAATCTCAAAGTCAGGGTTGTTCTTAAATTTTTCCCGTAGCCTGCCTATATGAACATTCAGAGTATGCTCATCCGTATCTGTATCAGGTCCCCATATTTCATCCATTAATTGCATACGCGTAAAAATCATATCTGGATAACTCATCAATTTGAATAATAAATAAAATTCTTTTTGGGGAAGCGTTATTGCCTCTTCACCATAAGTAACGGTAAGCGAGTTATACTCCAGAGTGGTTCCGCCCATTATTAATTTATGCTCATTTACAATTTGTGCCCGACGTAGTAGTGCTTTTATCCGAAACAACATTTCCTGTTCGTCAAAGGGCTTTGTCATGTAATCATCTGTTCCCACTAGGAACCCTCTATGTTTATCCTTGATTTCTTGTTGTGCCGTTATCATCAATATAGGAATATTTTCTCCTACATCGCGTAATGCTTTACAGAGCTCATAACCGTCCATTCTTGGCATCATTAGATCTAAGATAATCAAATCAAAATACTGTTTTTCCATCATACTTAAAGCGTCAAAACCGTCTCTTGCCGTAAAAGTATTGTAATTGGCACGCTTTAGGACAGCACAGATCATTTTTTGTGTGCTAAGATCATCTTCTACTACTAAAATATTAAACATAAATGATTTCTACCCCTGAAAAACTAACATTGCCAACTAATGTTAACGTATTTGTTGCTTTTTCATTACTTCTATTTTTTTCATCCACACCACCTAGAAATACATTGGTCTTATCATCAACCTTCCAAGTCTTTGGGACATACAATTCTACTCCTGAAAAAGAAACTTCTAATTTAACTAAAGCATTTTCATTTCTCATGGTTGCATGATCAAAGTAGATTTTCATCGCTCCAAAAGAACACTCAAGATCCCCTCTCTCAAAATGGTCCGTATTGATATACTTGATGCTCGCACCAAATGCACTTTTAAATACTACATTACTTTGATCTTCTATATCAATTTTTTCAAACTTATAATCTTGATTATTATGATGATGGTGATGGGCCAATTTCATATGTTTGTGAAAAATCATAGAAAGACCAATGCTGCCAAGTAATGCTGCCAAAAGTACTGTCCACGGGGTAAGCTCAGTAATCCCCAATGCTTTATCATATATAATAAAAATAAATGCAATAGGGAACAAAATACCTGTAAAGTTTAACTGCGGTATACTCTTTACAATAACGGCTCCTAAAAAGACTGTTAATATCAAACTAAAGGCATTCACACTTGGAAAATATCCAAGTCTATTGATCACTATAAAAATACTTGCAAGTATAAATAGAGCCCCCCAAAAATATCTTTCTTTTTTCATATCATTTCCTCTTTTCTAATAGTTTAATTTTTAAAGGTTTATAATAATATCTTGAAACATAGACCTGTTTGTGCGTATTTTGAAATTCAACCTTACTGGATGAGGATAAACTGTGTGTTATGGAGTAAATATGATTTATATTTAAAATGGCTGATTTTGAAATTCGCATAAAATACCCTGGTAATAATTCTTCTAGTTCATAAAGCTTATATTTTACGTTATAAATCTGATGGGTGGTATGTGCACAAACACCACTTTCTGCAGTATCAAAAAATAATATTTCTTCTAGTGAAAGATAATACTCCGTCTCGCCTTTATAAAAAGTAATAGGCTTCCTACGGAACAATAACTCATCAAGCATTGTTTGCAGCACTCTGATTTCTTCACTTAGTTCACTGCACCTGATAATCACTTCGTTTTCTTTGATCTTTTTATCCACCTCAATTTGTATTTTCATACTTCCCCTCCCCACATCTACATTATATGGACTACTTTTTTTATTGTAAACAGCCTAGCAGTAAGTGGTTATTTATTGTCTGTAAGAGGTCTATTTTTTAT
>JARBTY010000333.1 GCA_029239935.1 Clostridia bacterium
AGAATCAGCTTTTCTCTTTTGGCTGGAGTCATTGCAAGGGCTTTTGAAAATATTTCTTCACAGGTACCTCTTCCATAGATATCTGCATGATCAAAAAAATTAGCTCCCAGCTCCAAGGATTTTTCTATAAAAGCTGCTGCACCTTTTTCATCCAGACTACTCATTCTCATACATCCTACCGCTATAGTAGGAACTTCCAGGTTACTTTTTCCTAATTTTATTGTTTTCATATTTATAACTATCCTTTCTTTATTATTATTTTGCCATGCGATAAATAGCTTCCATATCCTCTGTAGTAAGAACTTTGAAGTTTCCAACGGTTCTTTTATTTTGGAAGCTGCACTTAAGAGCCATTTCCTTCATTTGTGCTTCTGTCATATCTATACCCATCTCAGAAACAGAAGTCGGCATGCCAATAGAACGATAGAAATCTTCCATTGCTTCAATACCAGCTATTGCTGTTTTCTCAGGATGAGCGAAATCATTGGTACATCCCATAACATTAACTGCAAACTGAACAAATCTGCTTATATCTTCTTTATATACATATCTTGCCCAGCTTCCCCATACAGCTGCTAATCCAGCCCCATGAGCCACATCAAACATTCCGCCAAGTTCATGCTCTAGCTGATGACTTGCCCAATCTCCTACAGTACCACAGCCTGTAAGACCATTATGAGAAAGACTGCCAGCCCACATGATTTGTGCACGTGCATTATAATCTGTTGGATTCTTTAGTGCAGTTTTTGCACTATCCATAACTGTCTTTAATAATTCTTCGCAAAGTACATCAGTTAGTGCAGTATCTTTTTCTAGTGTAAAATATCTTTCCATTGTATGCATCATAATATCTGTGGCACCGCAAGCAGTCTGGTAAGCTGGCAGCGTATATGTTAATTCTGGATTCATAATAGCAAATTTACATCTGCTTAAATCTGAACTATATCCTCTTTTTAGCCATCCCTCTTCATTGGTTATAACAGAGGAATCACTCATCTCACTTCCAGCCGCAGATAAAGTTAACACTGCGCCTAATGGATAACATGCTTGAGCAGTTGCTTTTCTATCATAGAAATCCCATACATCTCCCTCATAAGCCAATCCATAAGCTATTGCCTTAGCGGAGTCAATAGCGCTTCCTCCTCCTACAGCCAAAATAAAATCTACTTCTTCTTTTTTGCACAAACTAATTCCTTCATAAACTTTGGATAAACGCGGATTTGGAACTACACCGCCAAGTGTCACATAATCAATAGAAGCAGCCTCTAAAGATGCACAGATGCGCTCTAAAAGTCCTGACTTTTCTGCACTCTGGCCACCATAATGTATTAACACTTTTTTAGATCCCTGTTCCTTAACAAGTTTCCCCACCTGCTGTTCTGTATCCTTACCAAAAACCACCTTTGTTGGTGTATAATAATTAAAATTCTTCATCAATTATTCCTCCTTATTGTATCTTATTTAAATCATACACCTTTGAGTTAACTCAAAGTCAAGCGTTTTCATTTACTTTATTTTCAATATATGATAAATTAAACACATAATAAGGCATCTGAAATAAAATAATAAGTCAAAGATGCGACGGATATTTTGTGTCCGGCAAGGAAACAGATTCCGCTCATAGTTGGTGCTATGGGCGGAACCTGTTGACGCAGTAGGAGGCAAAATATCCTAGCATACTGACTGATTATTTTTTTGAAGATGCCTAAGTACAGGAGAAAAATGATGTATACAATTAAAGAAATTTCAGAGTTAACAAACTTAAGTGGTCATACCATCCGCTATTATGATAGAGAAGGGCTTATTCCATTTTTAAGCCGCTCTTCTGTGGGAGTACGCCAGTTTTCAGATGATGATTTAGAATGGCTTAAACTGATCTGCTGTCTAAAAAATTCTGGTATGGCCATTCAAAAAATCAAAGAATTTATGCTGCTTTGTCTCAGCGGACCTGCCACCTTAGAAGAAAGACGAAAGCTTCTTCTAGACCACAAAAACTATATTTTAGACCAAATGAAAAACCTGGAAGACAACCTCAGTATTGTTAATCACAAAATAGAACGTTACAAAGAAATCGGTATATTTCATATCGATAAAAAATAACGCAGAAAATCCCCTGCAGCTAGAACTATCTAATCTACAGGGGATCTTTTATTTGTTTTTCTCTATAGCCAAAATAATTAAACTTGAACAAGTGATAACTACACCTACTAACAGCATGGCAGCAAAACTCATTGCTATTGCAATACCTTGACTTCTTGCTAGTGTATAGGTGATTATAAAGCCTAAAATTGCTACCATTGCACCTAATAAAAGTGATTTCATCAAAATATGTACACCTCCATTATGTTTTTAATGGCTAATTTCAACTTGTTGTTTGCTCAGCATATTTTTTAAAATTATCTAGAATTGCCTGCCAGCCCTTTTGTTGCAACTCAATTGAATTTTCGTTTTCCGCATGGAAGGTTTCTATTATATCAGTTTTATTTTCATGGCCTACAAAAATGATTTTAACTTTTCTGCCATCAGGTAGAGTATAAGAAATAACTTCATGTAAATTTACTTCATCATAAATTCCGCTTAAATCAAAGCCAAAACTGCCATCTTTAGCTTCCATTCTTGAAAGAAATTTTCCGCCAACCCTTAAATCATTTTCAGCAAATGGGGTGTGCCAATCCTCTGAAGCATTGTTCCATTTTGTTATATGCTTTGGCTCTGTCCAATAT
>JARBTY010000082.1 GCA_029239935.1 Clostridia bacterium
AGAGTAGGCTGAAAGGGAGACAATATGATACTTGATCAAATTATAACTACAAGAAAAAAATCAATAGAAAAACTCAAAGCATCAAACACCTTAGGTGATTTTATTAAACAAATAGAAACCAATACTTATAAGGGGGTAAGCTTCAAAGCAGCTATTGAGGAAGGCTTTAATATCATTGCAGAGGTGAAAAAGGCATCCCCTTCTAAAGGGCTCATTTGTCCGGAGTTTGACTATATTCAAATAGCTAAAGAGTATGAAAGCGGAGGTGCGGCAGCTATTTCTGTTCTTACAGAACCCGATTATTTTTTAGGAGACAATGCTTATCTTACGGAGATTAAAGAAACAGTGAAGCGGCCTCTTCTAAGAAAGGACTTCATTGTAGATGAATGGCAGATCTATGAGGCAAAGGCTATAGGTGCTGATGCCATACTCCTTATTGCGGCAGTTCTTAATCAAAAGGAACTGCTGCATCTTCTAAAGGCGGCTCAAAGTCTAGGGCTAGACGTTTTGGTAGAAACCCATGATGAAGAGGAAGTCAAAAGAGCACTGGAAGCAGATGCCCAGATTATTGGGGTTAATAATAGAAATCTTAACACCTTTGAAGTAAGCCTTGAGGTATCTGAAAGACTCAGAGAACTGGTACCAAAAGACAAAGTATTTGTTGCAGAAAGCGGTATTCATACCCAAGAGGATATGAGGAGATTAAAAAAACTGGGAGTTAGCGCAGTACTTATCGGAGAAAGTATCGTTAAGGCCACTGATAGAATCGCAAAGCTAAGAGAACTTAAGGAGGTCTAAGACAGGCAATGACTAAGATTAAAATATGTGGTTTAACAAGGGAAGAAGACATCTTAGCGGTTAATGACTATCTACCGGACTATATAGGCTTTGTGTTTGCCAAAAGTAAAAGGCAGCTCTCTCTAAGTCAGGCAAAGCATCTAAAAGGTTTGCTGAGCCCACGTATTCAAACGGTGGGGGTATTTGTCAATGAAGCCATTGAGAGTTTGGTGCATTTTGAGCAGGAGCAGGTGATTGACATCATTCAGCTTCATGGAGATGAGGATGAGGCGTATATCGCCGCACTCAAGGAAACTATAAAGTTACCTATTATAAAGGCTGTCAGAGTCAAAAAACAAGTTGAGACAATACCAAGTTATGATACTGAGTTTCTGTTATTTGATAAGTATTTAGAAGCGTGCTATGGCGGCGGGGGATCGCGTTTTGACTGGCAGACCCTAAAAGGGATTATAAGACCCTATTTTCTAGCAGGGGGAATTGATTTAAGCAATATCTATGAAGCGCTTGAAAAATCTCCTTATGCAATAGATGTAAGCAGCGGAGTAGAGACAAATGGTATTAAAGATAGAGAGAAGATACGCCAAATTATTGAGATAACAAGAAGTCATCAAGAAAAGTCGATAAAATAAAAAAGAGGTGGACTATAATGAATCGTAAAGGAAGATATGGTGAATTTGGAGGACAATATATCCCAGAAACACTGATGAATGCAACCCATGAACTAGATAAAGCTTATGCATACTACAAAAAAGACCTAGAGTTTAACAAAGAACTTAAGGAGCTTTTTGAAAACTATACAGGCAGACCTTCATTACTCTATTTTGCAGAAAAAATGACACAGGACTTAGGTGGAGCTAAAATATATCTTAAAAGAGAGGACCTTAACCATACGGGGTCTCATAAAATCAATAATGTGTTAGGACAGATACTGCTTGCTAAAAAGATGGGTAAAAAAAGAGTCATTGCAGAGACAGGGGCCGGGCAGCACGGCGTGGCAACGGCAACGGCAGCGGCACTTATGGGGCTTGAATGTGAAGTATTTATGGGTGAAGAAGATACTATACGTCAGGCACTTAATGTGTTTCGAATGGAACTGCTTGGAGCTAAGGTGACAGCAGTTAAAACAGGAACCCGCACTTTAAAAGATGCCGTGAATGCAGCGATGCAGGAATGGACGAGAAGTGTAGAAGATACCTTTTATTGTATTGGGTCTGTGATGGGACCACATCCTTACCCAGAGATGGTCAGAGACTTCCAAAGCATCATTGGCAAAGAAGTCAAAGCGCAAATGCTACAAAAAGAGGGCAGGTTGCCAGATACGCTTATTGCTTGCGTGGGCGGGGGCAGCAATGCGATGGGACTTTTCTATGACTTTATAGAGGATGAAAAAGTAGAGCTCATTGGAGTGGAAGCAGCAGGAGAAGGGATAGATACAAAAAACCATGCCGCGACCATTACTAAAGGTGAGGTAGGTATATTCCATGGGATGAAGTCTTATTTCCTTCAGGCACAGGAGGGGAGTATTGCTCCCGTATACTCTATATCAGCAGGGCTTGACTACCCAGGGATAGGACCTGAACATGCCTATCTGCACGATACCAAAAGAGCTTGTTATGTATCAGCTACAGACAAAGAGGCAGTGATGGCCTTTGAATACCTCTCAAAGACGGAAGGGGTTATACCGGCCATTGAGAGCTCCCATGCAGTAGCCTATGCCATAAAGCTTGCCCCAAAGATGTCAAAGGATAAAATCATAGTGATTAATCTGTCCGGAAGAGGCGATAAAGACGTAGCAAGTATTGCGAGATATAAGGGGGTTGAGATTAATGAGTAATATACAAAAAGCATTTGATAAGGCAAAAGAGAGAGGAAGAAAGGCTTTTATTCCCTTCGTAACAGCAGGAGATCCTAGCCTTGAGGCCACGGAAAAGTTTATTTATGCACTGGAGCAGGCAGGCAGCGATATTATTGAAATAGGCATACCCTTTTCAGACCCTGTAGCAGACGGACCGGTCATTCAGCAGGCAAATGTAAGAGCTCTTGAAAATGGTGTTACCATAAGTCTGGTCTTTGAAATGGTAGCCAAAATAAGAAAAACCACAATGGTACCGATTGTCTTTTTACTTTATGCGAACATTGTGTACTACTATGGTATTCAAAAATTCTTCGAAAAATGTCACGAAATAGGTGTGGATGGCATTATCATACCGGATCTTCCCTTCGAGGAGAAACAAGAGTTTAATGATTTTGCTGTGGTATATGCTGTGGATATGATTTCGCTTGTTGCGCCTACTTCACGGGATAGGATTAAGGAGATTACCAAAGAAGCTAAAGGCTTTTTATACTGTGTGACATCTATGGGTGTAACAGGTACACGAGATACGATTCAAACAGACCTTAAAGCGATGTTTGAGACGATTGACGAGTTTTGCACTATTCCGACAGCTTTGGGATTTGGCATCTCAAGTGCCAAGCAAGCAGAACACCTGAAAGACTATGCTGACGGGGTAATCGTAGGCAGTGCCATTGTAAAGATCATAGAAAAGTACGGAGAAGAGGCTGAAATACCGCTTACCCGTTTTGCAGAGGAAATGATCCAGGTATTGTAGGATTGACGGCAGATCATGATGATTTAAGAAAGGGGGGAGAGATGGCTATTCAATATAAAGAAATTGTGCCCTGGGGTAGATCATATGAGGAATATATTAGTATGTTTAGCCTATCGGAAAAGGATTTAGATAAAAGTATTTTAGGATGTGGTGATGGACCAGCAAGTTTTAATACTGTTATGTACCAAAAAGGGAAAAAGATGATATCTATTGATCCCATCTATAGCCTCACTGCAGAAGAAATAGAAAAGCATATTAAGGCAACATATCAAAATGTTCTTATACAAACGCAACAAAACAAAGAAAAATTTAGATGGAATGAAATAGGAAGTGTTGAGGAACTGGGACAAATAAGAATGTCGGCAATGAAAAGCTTTTTGTCAGATTATGAAAAGGGAAAAGCCCAAAATAGATATATACCTGCAGAACTGCCGAATCTGCCTTTCGAGAATAAGCAGTTTGACCTTGTACTTTGCTCGCATTTTTTGTTTTTATATACAAATAATCTCACAGTAGATTTTCATATACAGGCTATCAATGAAATGCTTCGTATAGCTAATGAGGTTAGAATCTTCCCGCTGATGGACGTTAATTCAAGTAGGTCAATCTATGTTGATGAAGTGCTGAACAGATATACGGATTTGGGGTATCGTGCAAAAGAAATACAGGTTAACTATGAATTCCAAAAAGGTGGCAATAAAATGATGGTAATATTTTAATGTACCTTAGGTAATTGCATAACACCTTATAAAATGATAAAGTATAGAGGGGTATAAAATATACCTCTTTTTAATGTGTCTATATAGAAAGTCATTAAATCATAAATGATCAATAAACTGATTAAGAAGTACTAGTTTAGATAAAAGAAAGGAATCCATAGAAATGCGTTTGAGAAGAGACCCGAGGGCACCAGAGTATCTGGCAAAAGATGAAAGAGTAGTCCCTAACCCAGAAGAATTTAAAGGAAGATGGAAAGAAAGCTTTGATAATGACAACCCTATTCATGTGGAGTTTGGATGTGGTAAGGGGGGATTTATTACTGAACTGGCCATAAGAAATCCTGCTATCAATTACATTGCAGCAGAAAAGGCTGAAACGGTAGTTTACAAAGCTTGTAAAAAAGCAAATGATAATGAAGAAATTCCTAACAATTTAAAGTTCCTTTACTTTGATGTCAGTGATTGTATGAATATTTTTGAAAAAGGTGAGGTAGAACAGATTTATCTCAATTTTTCAGATCCATGGCCTAAAAAAAGATATGCTTATAGAAGACTTACCCATAGAAGTTTCCTAGAAAATTATGAATACATTCTTTCAGAAAATGGAGAAATACACTTTAAAACCGATAACAAAGGACTGTTTGCTTATTCTATAGAAGAGTTTTCAGCTATGAATTGGCTGATGAAAAATGTGACCCTAGATCTTCATCAAAGTGATTTTGAAGGAAATGTCATGACGGAGTATGAAAAGAAATTCTCAGAGCTGGGTTATACAATTAACAGATTAGAAGCCACAAAATTAAAAAAAGTAGGGGATGCATAAAGCATCCCCTACTTTGCTATAGGCAGGGTCACGAGGTCTAAGAAATGATTAAAAGGAATAGGCCGGCTATGATAATAACCTTGATAGTAGTCGCAGCCCAAAGATTTTATGGTATTATACTGCAATTCATCTTCGATTCCTTCCGTTACGATTTCCAAACCAAGATTTTGTCCCATCTTGGTAACGTGCTCCAAGATTAATAAATTCTTTTCTTCAAACTGAATGTTTCGGATAAATTCCTTATCAAATTTTAGTTCATCAAAGTTGAGTTTTGAAAGGTAAGACAAAGAGGAATAACCAGTGCCAAAATCATCCAAAGAAAATCTAAACCCTAAATGCTTAAGTTGTGTAACAGTGGTATTAACTTTTGAAATATTATGAATGAGTACAGATTCAGTGATTTCAAAAATGATAGACTGTGGGGATATATGGTATTTGTCTACAGCATTTGCTATGTACTCTACCAAATCTACCTCCATAAGCTGCTGGACAGATAGATTGATGGAGAATCTTAACTTATTTAAACCTAGAGTGTCCAAATGATGTACATAGTGAAAAGTGGTATTAATCACATATCTGCCAATTTGATTAATGAGACCTAACTTTTCAGCTAGAGGAATAAAGATACTTGGGGTAATCGTTGTTTCATGGCCTTTCCACCTAATAAGTGCTTCAGCGCCGATGATTTGATTCGTAAGAACGTTAACTTTAGGCTGTAAATAGACATCCCAATGATTGGTATAGGTTGCTTCTTTGAGCCGAGTTTCTAAGTCTAGATTTTGTTCAAGTGTTTTAGACATAGCAGGGACATAAAGGGTATAATGCTGCGCTGAATATTTTGAAATATGGGAGGCTAGTTCTAATTCTTTAATGAGTTTGTCATGATTTAATGGAAAATCATAAATGGAGGTAGCACCGATACAGGGATTAAGATCAATAACACCTAAATTCTTTTCCGTGAACACAGTCAAAAGACCTTGAATAAATTCTTCGAATTGATTAAGGGGATCCCGATATAAAATAATGAATCTATCTGTAGAAAAATGATAAAGATCTTCATCTGACTGTAGATGGGAGATGAGGGCTCTTGAAATATCTTGTAAAATAGATTTGCTTTCTCTATAGCCTGTAAGGGTTAAAAGAAGCTTAAAGTTTTTGATATTCAGCATACATACCCCAGTCAATTGGGTGGAAAAGTTCTTAAGATCCACATGGAACTTATGAGCATTTTTTAAACCTGTATCAGGATGAGTATAAGCTAAATATTGTATGCGTTTTTCCGCCTCTATCAGCTCATAGTCTTTGGAGGCAATATCTTGACTTGTTAATAGAAGCTTGGCAGTATAGACTTCCGCATAGTACAAACAAAAGGATATGGTCAAAAAAAAGTAAAGAGAAAGATTGATGGTCAAGTAAAAACTGAGGACAAACTGGTGTTCAAATAAATTAATAAAAAACAATACTAAAATACAAAAAATAGAATAATACGTTCTAACAAGAGAAAATCTGCTACTCTTTTTATAAGAAAAGTAAGTAAAGGTTATAAAAATAAGCACATAAAAGATTAATAAAGCCTTTAATACCACTAAAATAGGCAGTTTAATTAATAAAAACAATATTATTCCTATGTTAATAATCACGGATAATAATTTGAGAGGATATGAAAGCAACTGTCGTTTTCTAAAATAAAATCCTACGGAGATGACATTGATGATAAAAAGGATCACCAGAGGCAATGAAAGATTAAATTTAACAGTCGTGGTGGGTTCAGAAGAGAAATAGATATAAATAATGAGAATAAAAGTAGACTCGGTTAACCATAAAAGAGAAAAACCAAAGATATCATTAATAACATCTGTACTGGATAAAGATTTTTCTTTAATAAAGCGGTATAGAGCTAAAAAGCTATACCCAATTAAAGAGATTAAAACTAAAGTTACAATTAAAATCTGAAGCGAATCCAAAAAAGTTGATGTCATAAGGGGTTCTCCTGCTTTTATGATGAAAACATATCATTTTAAATCAAAGCTTAAATACATTATATAAGAGCATAGAAGAAAATGTCAATTTAAAATATTTTTTAAAAATATTTACATAAAAATGTAATCTTTTATTATAATATTCCATACTATGGAAATAAAGGTAAAGGATGAAAGGATTTGAGGTGTCATGTCATTAAGTGAAAAAACTAAACAGCTTTTTAGAGAATTTTTATATGAACAAAATAGGAATAAAGGACATAACACAACAAAAGATAAAAATATGTTTTTATCTGACCTAGCAGAGATATTTGATGAGATGGATGAATATATCGATAAAAAAATAAAAGCCTATGAAACGACAAAAAAAAATAAACAGGAATAGATGCCAAAGAAGTTGTCATACTAACTATAGAAGAAGATTATGTTGCATTTACAAATGATATATAATAAACTAACCATATACTTTGGTATAATAGTATTACTTTATATCATGCAATGTATAAAGGAGGAAATAAGAAATGGCATATAAGTTTACAGATAATAATTTTGAGCAAGAAGCAGTTGAGGCATCTATGCCGGTAGTCATTGATTTTTATGCAGACTGGTGCGGACCGTGTAAAATGATGTCACCTGTTATTGATGAGTTGGCAGCGGATTATGAAGGTAAAGTAAAAGTTGGCAAAGTCAATACAGATGAAAATAGAGGAGTTGCATCTAAATATAATATTATGAGCATTCCCACTATCATTCTTATGAAAGATGGTCAAGTTGTTGATACGGTGGTAGGGGCTATTCCTAAAACAGTATTAGAACAAAAAATAAATAGTATGTTATAAAAAAGATAAGGTTGTCTAAGTAAAACTTGGACAACCTTATCTTTTTTTAGGTATAGATAGATTATTTTGAAGGCTTTTGAGAAGATGGTGATGAATGATTGGTTGAGTCAGATTCTTTATTACTTGGAGGCGTAGGGGGATCATCAGAAGGCAGGGGAATGAGTACAATCTGCTTATTAAACAAAGTCTTGTCCATCCATCTATTAATGATCACCAGTGTAATGGCGATGAGCGGACAAGCAAAAAACATTCCAAGAGGTCCCCACAAGGCACCACCTACAATAATACCTGATATAATCCAAAAAGGACTAAGGCCTAAAGAATCTCCCAGTATCTTGGGACCAAGTACGAGGCCATCAAACTGCTGCAGCAAAAATATAAAGCCAGCAACTGTAGCTGCAGGTAAAAATCCATCAAATAAAGTAATGAGTATAGCTGGGATAGCCCCTAAAAAAGGTCCGAAATAAGGAATCATATTCGTAACGCCTACAATTACAGATAAAAGAAGAGCATAAGGGTTCTTGATGATAGACAAACCAATAAAACAAATAATGCCTATAATAAAGGAGTCTATAAATTTGCCAATAAAGAACTTGATAAATATTTCGTGACCTTCTTTAAAAATGCCTATCATTTTTCTGGCAGTCGCTTCTTTAAGTAGGGAGTAAGAAGCTCTTTTGGCTGCATGAACAAAGGACTCTTTGTGTTCAAGAGCATAAAAAGAAATCACAATAGCCATAAGCCACTTAAATAAAGAAGAAGTAATACTAAAGGCTTGAGAGACTATGGTAGTCATAACCGTATTAAGAGATATAATATTAAAATAATTTTCTGGACTAATCATATCAAAAAGCTTAGCGGTGTCTACCTGATAAGGAAGGCCAGTAATCCATCCATTAATAGTTTCTTCAAGTGTCGCAAGTGCAGTATTGAATTCTTTCATATATTGAGGAAATCTATGCAGCAGTTCTGTTATATTAACTAAGATTTGAGGAATGAAGAAACGAATCATCAAAGTAATACTTCCAAAAACACAAATATAAAGAATAATAATAGAAAGAGTACGGATTTGCCTCCTATGAATGTGCTTTTTGGGTTTAAAAATTTTAAGCAAGTTTTTTTCAAAAAACTGCATAATAGGATTAAACAAATAAGATATAATCAATCCATATAAGATAGGAGACAATATCATCTTAATTTTATTAAAGAAGTTCAAAATGGAAGGGAAAATATTATCTGTATTAGAAGAAATTCTATAAAACAAAATACAGACAATAATCACAAAAATAGCATATAAAGAAATCAGTAAGTAATTATTATTGTTCCAATTTTTTTTCATTCCTACACCTCGCGAATTAATATATCTTATTTTAGCATACTATTATATTATAAAAAAGAAGGTAAAAAATAAGTCATAAAGTACTTGACATAAGAGTAGGTATTAGATATAATTATATTTGTCTTTCAGGAATAGAATACGCGATCGTGGCGGAATTGGCATACGCGCTAGACTAAGGATCTAGTGTCTGTAACGGACTTGGGGGTTCGAGTCCCCCCGATCGCATCAAAAAAACCTTGTAACTTAACAGTTGCAAGGTTTTTTGTGCGTTTTCAGCGGTTCAATTATATCGGATATAACGAATGGTTAACTTTTATAAATGAAATATGACTATCTTTCCAGTCCCATGGCTATGAGGACCGTCTAAACGATAAATTCGGACTTTCCGTCCAAAGCATCTTGATTTTCTAATAATACCTTTATGACATCAAGTCCTTTTTCCAGTTCCATCATGTCTGTAGGAGAAGAAAGGGCAAGGCGAATAAAAGATTTGTGGTCAGTATGTCCCACCATAAACCTGTCAGAGCAAAACACATGTACGCCGCGATACCTCGCTATCTCCTCAAAAAGCTTCCCGTCCATATGCTCTGGCAGAGGGAGCCACTGAAAAAAGCTTACATTGTTTATATCTGCTCCAAAAGGCGGAAAGTATCGTGAATACGCATCCTTTCGTTCCCTTGCTAAATCTATTTTTGTTTGGACGATTTTCTTAGCGGTTCCACTAAAGATCAGCTCGGCAATAACTTCGGCATTCAGGGAAGACGTTTTCAAATTGATGTTGTAAATACCGCTTACGATCTGTGACCGATAGCCATCTGGAGAAACAATGAATGCTACCCGTAGTCCAGCGCATAGGGATTTTGAAGTACTACAAATATAGACAGAGTTCTCAGGTATGATGGATGCAAGGGGCATAAGGCTATGTGGAAGCAAAAAGGCATACACATCATCTTCAATTAAAATCAGATTGTGTTTTAAGATGATGTGTGAGATCTCTTTTCTGCGTTCCATAGGAATAGTTATGCTGGTGGGATTGCTGTAGTTGGGCATGAGATAAACCCCGGATATTCCATTTATTTTGCATGCCACGTCAAGGGCATCCGGTAACATACCATTTTCATCTCCTTCTATAGGAACAAGTTGTATGTTCAGTAGCTTTGCAAGGTTTATAAAATTGGGATGTGTGAACCGATCAGTCGCAATTTTATCTCCGGCTTCGAATAAGGAAGTCAAGGTTATTGTCAGGGCATTTTGAGCTCCAGAGGCAATGGCAATATTGTCCATGTCAACATCAAGTCCAAACCCAGCCAGCCATTTTTGTGCTGCCAGTTTCTGATAGGGTGTTCCTAGTGGATGACTGTATTCCAAAAGAGATGCGGCAGTTGGTCTTTTTACAACGACTTGCATCGCATCCAAAACCATAAGATTAGTTTGATAAAACGGTTTTATAACACCCATTTCAATGAAGTCAGAAGCCGCTTCATGGTTTGTCACTACATTGGGTAAATTAGCGTTCGGGGACACAAAGGTTCCTTTACCAATGGTGGCATAAAGCAGCCCTTTTAGCTCACAGGTCTTATACGCCCGCGTGATTGTACTCAGGTTCACATCTAGAAAATCGGCCAGCTCTCTTTGGGGAGGGAGCTTCGTATGGGGAGCCAATTTACCAGATGCAATGTCTTGAACAAGCATGTCCGCAATGGACAAATACAGCGGCTTTGTCAGGATGGTTCTATCGGGTCGCCAAGACATTGGAAAGTTCTCAAATGAATTTACCGGCATATTCACACCTCCCACATTATTGTATTGCATACAATTATACTATTGAATCACGATGTTTTCAAGCGTACAATAATTAAAATGTATGGTTTATAAGCCATACAATAGATTGGAGGAAAATCGAACATGATAGATACAAATGGGGAGTACCCCATATCGTTCAATGAAGTAATAAGAGCTGAGCAGGTGGTGTACCAATTTATTCAACCTACACCCCTGATACACTACCAAAGTCTTTCTGACGTGGTGGGAAAAGATGTTTATATCAAGCACGAAAACCATCTGCCAGGGGGGAGTTTTAAGATTCGCGGTGGAGTTAATGTCATGCACCACTTGAAGCAACAAAATGTGAAGGGCGTTATTACATTTACGACCGGCAATCATGGCATTTCTATCGCTACGGCAGCGAAGCTGACTGGAATTGAAGCGACGATTGTTGTTCCTGAAGGAAATAACCCGGAGAAAAACCAGCGGATAAAAGACACTGGGGCAATCTTAGTAGAAGCTGGAGAAAATTTTGAGGAAGCTGCCAAGGTGGGTAGAGAAATTCAAAAAGAAAGAGGGCTTCATTATATCCATCCGGCAAACGAACCGCATTTGATAAACGGCGTTGGTACAGAGTTTGTTGAAATTTTGAAAGAACTGCCGGATATGGATGCCATTATCTTACCCATCGGTGGAGGGAGCGAGCTTGCGGCAGCCGTAACCGTGTTGAAAGCGGTTAATCCTGCAATTGAAATCTATGCGGTGCAGGCCAAAGCCTCAAACGCTGCTTATTTATCATGGAAATCAGGTGCAATTATTCAAGCTCCTAATCAGACTTTTGCCGGAGGCTTTGCAACGGGATCGGCCTTTGAAATCCCTTTTGAGATTTACAAAAAACAGCTATCCGACTTTATTCTATTGTCCGAAAATGAGATACGGGAAGGAATCTTTCTGGCGCTATCACATACGCACAATCTGGCGGAGGGTGCAGGTGCGTCAACCATTATGGCCGCTATAAAAATCAAAGAAAAATTGAGAGGAAAGAAAGTCGTTTTGCAAATGAGTGGCTGCAACGAAACAATGGGCTGTGTACGGGATGTTTTAAAACAATTT
>JARBTY010000334.1 GCA_029239935.1 Clostridia bacterium
GCTGCAAAAATGTCTAAAACACTCATCGGAGAACTGAGGTCAAACTCTAGTTTTTGAGGGACATAACCTATGATAGGTGGTTTGGTTCTTTGATCTTTCTCATCAAGATAGATGATCTCTCCTGAATGAGGAATCTCTCCAAGTAACGCTTTTAAAAGTGTACTTTTTCCTGCTCCGTTAGCCCCGATAATCGCCGTAAGTTCTTTGCAATGTACATGCAGATTGACATCCTTTAAAATGTGATTGTCCCCTCTTTTAACACTGATATGCTGTATTTGGGTACAGCAAAATTTGGAATCTCTTGGATTGCATGCTGTGCCTTCACATTTTTCCTCTATCATTTGAGCGCCTCTTCCAACACTTTTAGATTATCTGACATAATATTGAGATAAGCATCCTCTTCCATCGGTCCTGTTACCGCAGGGTCAAGGACATAAACCTTGGCTCCCGTTTCACTTGCGATCGTCTCAGCTGCTTTTGACGGATACTGTGGTTCTGCAAACAGTGCATTAATCTCTAATTCTCTTACTTGTTCTATGGTCTCAGCTAATTCCTTTGCACTTGGTTCAGAACCAGGTTCCCGTTCAATAACCCCTACAATATTGAGATCAAATTCTTTTGCAAAATAGGGAAAAGCTTCATGAAAGGTTACAATATCCCGGTTACTGATAGTTTCTAAAGATTCATGCATTTCCTGTTTTTTCTCTTCTAGTTTTTCAATATAGGCTTCACTATTTTTTTGATATTGTGCACTGTGAGACGGATCTATTTGAGACAGCTGGTGCTCGATGTTTTGCACCTGAGTAACCGCATGGGTAATGCTAACCCATACGTGCGGATTATCCCCTTCTTCTTCGTCTCCCTCTAATAATGGAATACCGTCACTGGCATTGATAATAGTTAAATTCTTCATCTGACTTGTTACTTCATCCATAAAGGACTCCATCCCTGCTCCGTTAATAACAAATACCTCTGCTTCTTCCAGCAGCTGCATATCCTTAGGGGTCACTGCATAATCATGCAGGCATCCTGTGATAGGCGGTGTCATGTTAACAACCTCCACTCCCTCAATTCCCTTTGTGACATTTAATGTCGCAATATATAGGGGATAAAAAGACGTTGCAATCGTTAAGGATTCAGACTTTACCGCTGTATTATTATGGCAAGCACCGAGTACGCCCACAAGTGCTGCTGCTAAACTGATGCTAATGATTTTCTTAATATTTTTTCCTTTCAATTGATTCCCTCCTCTGACTTATTGCAAGTAATTTGCATTTTCATTGTATAATGATTTCCAGAGGTTGACAAGTGGCAAACTAAAAAAATTAAGTTCTAAACTGATCCTATAAATATTGGTCATAAGTATCACTCTTTTATAAAAGGATAGGATAATTTGTCTTTTTATAGCATATTGAACTTTACAGTTTTATCTAGTATAATCCAAGCTAGGGCAGTCCCCGGCAAGATGCCGATGAATCTGCTTAGCTTGTGAAGGATGGATGGTATCCAGTGGAACTATACCTATTAAGACGCATGCTAGTATACTATTTGCTTCTTATACAAACCATTACCCCTTTTTGAGTTGCCTAAAAAGGGGTATTTTTATTATGTTGCTCACCGAAAGGAGGTTCTTTGTATGACGTATATATCCTCAGAACAGTATTTATCTTATCTTGATTCCTTAGGCAGCCATCCCGGCCTTGAAGCTGTAACAGAACTTCTAAAGCGTCTCGGTAATCCTCAGTACGATCTCAGATGTATCCATATAGCCGGAACCAATGGCAAGGGCTCTGTCTCTGCCTATTTAACGTCCATTCTTATGGCATCGGGTTATCAAACAGGTACTTTTACTTCTCCAGAAATCCATGATATCCGCGAGACAATTTGTATCGATACAAAGCCCATTACAGCAGAGGACTTTGAAGCTTATCTCAAACTGATAAGCAGCCACTGCGACGCTATGGAAAAAGAAGGTCTCAGATCTCCCACTCGTTTTGAAGTGCTTACTGCCCTCGCTTTTCTCTATTTCAAAAATGGGGGCTGCCATGTGGTCGTTTTAGAAACTGGTATGGGGGGCCGGCTGGATGCTACCAATGTGCTTACCAGTCCGCTTTGCTGTGTTATAACAGCCATTGACCTAGACCATACCCAATTTTTAGGAGATACACTTGAAGCCATTGCCTATGAAAAAAGCGGCATTATCAAACCTTCTTCTTCCGTCGTATTATATCCGCCGGTTGATTCTGTCTATGAGGTCATTACAAAAGTATGTAACCAAAACAAAGCCACTCTTTCCGTTGTGGATTTAGAAGCCGTTAAATACCTCGGTCACGATTTATCGTATCAGGTTTTCTCCTATAAGCAGTATGAGCTGATTAAAATCTCTCTGCTGGGAGACCATCAAGTAAAAAATGCAGCTGTAGCTGTTGAAGTGGTTGAAGTATTACGGCAAAAAGCTTTTGAGATTTCTGATGAAAATCTTTATCTAGGTTTTTCTAAGGCAGCCTGGCCCGGCAGATTTGAATGTATCTATGAGGCGCCTCTATTTTTCATTGACGGTGCCCATAATACCCAAGGAGCTCTCGCGCTTCGCGATACTTTGACTGCCTATTTCCCAAACAAGAAACTCATTTTTATTATGGGTATGCTTAAAGATAAGGACTACGCAGCAATCAGCCAGT
>JARBTY010000335.1 GCA_029239935.1 Clostridia bacterium
TGACACCAATAATGAGTTTCCTCTTGGCTGTTGGTACAGTACAAACATATTTAGCAGTCCATCAATCATTGACGGTAATATAAATAATATAACAAACAAAATCAAAAATAATTGGATAAAGGTCAACATCGAATTGTTTTCATTTTTGTAAGTCATTATAAGCCTCCTCACAAATTGTCATTTCCAAAATTACATTAAATACGGCGCTACCAGTTTTACTAAATATGGAGTTATGTAGGATTCTATAATACTTCCGCTTAACATAATAAAAAACAAGAATAGAGCAGTCATACCTATAGACCAGAAGTAACCTGCCGCTTCGTTGCTTTTCCTGCTAAGCTTGCTCTGCAGTACAGCAAAAGCTAAACTAAATGAACAAACGCAGAAAACTATCAAAACAGGTATGTACACTAAATTTTGTGGAAGAATTGATACTAAGGACAGTAAAAATCCTCCGTTACCCAAAGAATCAGTCAGGAACGCTACCGTAAAGCCTAAACAGAATCCTCTAAACGTTGATATGATGGGAACAATTAAGATCCCCAAATATGTTAGTCCCGCCAAAAATAATGCCGTACTGGTAAGGAGATTAAATTTTATTGACTGCTTTAATATTTCTATTGAATGAACACTATCTGTCCTGCTGATACTGACAAAGCCATCTATGTAAGCCTTAACATCTGCTTTTGTATCAATATCAATATTACTTACCGTTAATGCTCCTAAGCTGATGCCTAATATAAAGAAAAATATTATAACAGCGTATGAAATAATATTATCTGCCAAATGTCTTCTAATTGTTTCATTGAACCTTAACAGCATAATGAAAACCTCCCCTTAGCTTTTGTCCACATTCTTATAAATTAATATGCTTTAGGGAATTACATTATGAATTTATTTCTCTATGAAAAATATTAACAAATATTTTCTTAGTAAAACATCTAATCTTTGTTTTCGCTAGCTATCAGCATAATAGCAATAATCGTTTTGGCATCCTTTATCATCCCTGTCTTTACCATTTCAACAGCATGCAGGAGAGAATATTTTTCAACATTTAAAAATTCATCTTCATCTAATAAAAGATCTCCTTCTGTCAAACCTTCTGCTTTGTATATATAAATTTTTTCATCTGTATAGCCCGGAGAAGGATACATTACATTTATTAAGCTTATTTTATCAGCAATAAACCCGGTCTCTTCCTGCAGCTCTCTAACTGCACAAACTTCTGGCTTCTCACCCTTTTCAATCTTGCCAGCAGGTACTTCCAGCAGTTCTTCATCAAAAGGCTTTCTAAACTGCCTTACCATAATGATTTCATTGTCCGCTGTAACTGGAACAACAGCTACCCCACCTCGATGTCTAACTATTTCACGCTGCGCTTTATTTTTATTGCAGAGTTCTACGGTTTGCAGCTCAACTTTAATTATATTTCCAGCAAATATTCCTTTTACATCAATTGTTTTCTCGTTAAAATTCATATTTTGTCCTCTCTGCAGAATATATTTTTTATTTGTTCATATAGATATTGTAGCACGATTCAAAAGGAGATGTAATCATGATTAAATTAATCGGTAAGAACAGCATTTATTTGGCAGGAAAAATAAATGATATTCGTCTTCATTTAGCCTCCATTGAAAATAAAAGCATGACATTAGCAGAATATTTAAAGCAAGAAGCCTTAAACTATCGAAAAAGCCTAAACTAGTTCAAATTTTGTAAACACAGCTTAGCCGCTGCTGCACAGCTAATAAAATAGTCTCTATCTTCGTCAAGTCCTTTTCCCATTTTTTTAAGATAATTGGAATGCTTGCTTAAAACCTCATCAATATCCAATGAGTCTACATAAGTAATATTATGTAGACTTTCTATGTTATTTTCAAGGATCTGCTTCTCTATAAGCTTCATATACTCTTTATTTTTAATAATTGGAAAAGCAACATTTACTCTCGTACAACAAAGCTGCTTAAGCACTGTCAAGGTATGATGACTTATACCATAATGCCTTATCCGCTTGTCGGCAAAGGATATTCTGGGTACTACCGCTACATATCCCTTCAGTTTATTTACTGCATCTGCTATACCGCCTTGTTCAACACCGCTAAAGCCTAATTTTGTATCTGTGCCTACGATACCTGGCCCCATACATACAATAGCAATATCAGCCCTGACGATTTCCTTTGCAGCAATTAATGCAGTATAAATATTAATACACTCAAAATCTCCTCCAAAAGCATTTCCATAGGTAATAGTTTTATCAATGAACCCTTCCTGCTTTAGCTTTCTCACGATATCACTCATATAAATCGGCAATGCGCCGCCCTCCGTCATAATATAGCACACCCTGAGTTCAGGTCTGGTGCTCTTTAAATATATACAGGTAGGTGCAAGCACACTATGCAGTGAACCAACGATTATAGGCATGCCCTTCAGGGATTCAAACTCATTGAATATATGATGATATTGGCTTTCTTGAGTCTCAACAGTCATGAAATTCATCTGAATAGGTGTATATTTCATCTTCATGATATGTCCTTGCTCTAAATTATTTACCATAGGTTTGCTTAAATTTGCCGCTACAAAATGAAAGCCTCCTGTACCCAGCTGCAGCTCAATAGCAGTTGTATTCAGAAGTACTTTATCGTCAAGTCGAATAAGCCCGGTTAAGGAGTTA
>JARBTY010000336.1 GCA_029239935.1 Clostridia bacterium
AACACTCATGCCATCACTCCCTCTTGACTGATAATTAAATTATAATACTATCACTAATAACCTTCCCGACTTTTCTTGCTTTAAAATGTAGGATTATAAACTGTATTCGCAATTAACTTTCATTTCATAGTATTACTATTTTTCTATCTTCCATGATATTATATAATTTGTATTTTCTGGAATATCTATATTTATATCTACCTGTTTTTCAAAGTGTCCTGGTAACCCATGTTCTAAAGCTGTCTGATGGAAATGGCTTAAAGCAATTCCAAGATCTACTTTTTTAATCATTTTTTCATCTTCGTTTGCATTACTTTTGTGTGTCTCAAAAAAATGATAGGAGCCTTGTTTTTTTACTACTCTCCATGGTTGTGCATTGGTAGCAGAAGGGGCTAGACGAAGCATCTCCAATGGATTAACATACTCATTTGCATCTTTCCTTGTAAGTGTATTTCTAAAAGAATCCTGAAAGAAAATTTCCTCCCAAGGCTTGCGTTTATCCGACTTCATTGTTTTTCTCATTAGGCTTTCTGTAATGCTTTTTTTACCGGTTGCATATCCAATCGGTGAAATTGCTGGAAATAGTTCATCTTCTTGTATGTTCATAGCTTTTTCAAATTGCTCTCTACTAAAGGTGGCAGCAAGCCATACGGTGGCAAGGCCCATATTAGTAGCAATCAATACAAGATTTTCAAACTGATAGCCGGCTGCCACTAGTCCTAATTCTGTTTTATCCGTCGTTACACCTAAAAATGTATTGGCACCCTTTATCACTCCGTAGGTGCCTAGCTTTTCTCCATTCGATACTGTATCTTTTTCAATAAGATGAACTCGAACATTTTCTCCAAATGGATTCGATAACTGACTTATCTCTTTCAACAATTTTTCTTTGTCATTTACTGACAGTTTTTTTGACTCATAAGTTCTTGTACTAACTCTCTTTTTAATAGTTTCCTCTATAGGAATATTTATCTTCATTATTCTACCTCACTTTTTTATTAATAGCTATTTGTTTCTAAAATTTAATGACAACTTTCCCTTTTGTATGTCCTTGCGCTACAAGCTTTAGTGCTTTATTAATGTCCTCAATACGAAATTCTGTCGGGTCTACAGCTGGTACTATTTTATTATCTTCAATAATTTTCTTAAGCTTTCCTAATTGTGCTCCATCACTTCGAACAAAAATGAAACGATACTGTATCCCTTTTTTCTTAGCTTTATTATCATATTTGGCACCAGCTACAGCAAAAAGCTTTTGTTTCCAACCTGGAAATCCATGATCTACAGCAAAACGCTTGTTAGGACCAGTCCGCAAAGAAAGAAGCCTACCGCCTGATTTAAGAATCGAAAGTTCATGATCAAATTCGTCTGGTCCTAGCGTATCAATCACATAATCTATGTTGTTAAGTAGCTCCCAATAATTTTCAGTTGTATAGTCGATATATTGATCTGCACCTATCTTAGTTGTTTGCTGGCGTGCCTGCGGATTTCCACTGACAATCACCTTAAGTCCCATTGCTTTAGCAATAGGAATGGCCATTTGTCCAAATGACCCTGAGCCTCCTGGAATAAAAACAGTTTCTCCCGCTTTGGCTTCCAATTCTTCATGTAAGCCTTGATAAGCCGTCAATCCCGTTAATGGTGCAGCAGCCCCAGTCACGAAATCAAGATTAGCTGGTAAGTGTCCAATAGAATCTACATCAATTGCAACATATTCGGCAAAAGCACCGATTTTTGCTAATGGCAAGCGTGAGTAAATTGCATCTCCTACTTTAAAGTCTCGGACCTTTTTACCTATTTTTTCAATGACACCTGTCAGTTCGTTGCCAATAGTCAATGGGAATTCATAGTCCTGAATCAGTTTTACACTACCTGTTATGATAAGCATTTCTAATGGATTAACTGCTGCAACTTTAACCTTAACTAAAACTTCATTATCACCGATTTCTGGAATCGGGATGTCATTAACTTCTACTGCAATTCTTTTTGAATATTTTGTAATCTGTGCTGCTTTCATAATATATACCTCCATACTCTTCGTTTAATAGTAACCTGATACCTAATCAGTAAAAAATGCAATTGCTTCCTTTTCTAGAACGAGCGTTCAAGTTAACACAAAAAAAATTAGTTTCTTAATAAATCTAGAAAAAAGTTTGCTATATTATGCATCTTTTCTTTATTTGCTGATGTTTTTACGACCACTCGTAAACCTAAAAGAGCATTGTGTAAAATCTCTCCTAAAAGTTCATTGTCATATTTTCTGGAAAACTCACCATCTTCTTGACCTTTTTTTATAATTTCTGCAATAAAATTTTCTGCATGACGGAATGCACTTTCCGTCTTCTCCAATACATCTTGATCCCAAGGACCAAACTCGGTAGTTGCATTAACAAAAAGACATCCATAATGCTTATCTTCATTTCCCTCAATGATGTAATCAAAGATATATTGTATGGCCTGGTATGACGTTTTTGCTCTAAGTGTTTCGGCCTTAAATTTGGCTGTACTAAATTCACCATAACGATCAATTACTTTTAAATATAGCGCATGCTTATCACCAAATGTGTCATAAATGCTTTTTCTGTGAATACCCATATGTTCCACAAGATCACTCATAGAAGTTTTTTCATATCCCTGTTGCCAAAATACTTCCATGGCTTTCTGT
>JARBTY010000083.1 GCA_029239935.1 Clostridia bacterium
AAAAAAGTTAATCTCAACACGGTGGAGCAAGCTATTCAAAATAAAATTGCTTATATTACAGAAGATCGTAAAGGGAATGGATTGATTTTAGATAATCCTATCTATATCAATACGACTCTCGCTAAATTAGATAAGGTAAGTAGGCATCAGGTTATTGATAGAGATCTTGAGGTTAATATTGCAAAACAATATAAAGAAAAGCTTAAAACAAAATGTAACTCAGTTGAGCAAAATGTAGGCAGTTTAAGTGGCGGTAATCAGCAAAAGGTGCTGCTTAGCAAATGGATGTTTGCAGATCCAGATATTATGATACTTGACGAGCCTACAAGAGGCATTGATGTTGGGGCTAAATATGAAATATATTGTATTATTAATGATCTTGTTGCTGAGGGCAAATCAGTCATTATTATTTCTTCGGAGTTACCTGAAGTATTAGGTATGTGTGACCGTATTTATATTATGAATGAGGGTTCCATTGTAGGAGAACTTCCTCAAGCCCAGGCTACTCAGGAAATTATCATGTCTCATATTTTAAAATCAAGTATAAATTAAAGGAGAATAAGTACTATGACTAAAACAAAGGAAATGTTGAAAAAGAATTCAATGCTTATTGCAGTAGTGATTGTAACTTTGTTTTTCACGATACAAACAGGCGGAACGTTACTTGCACCTCAAAATCTTAATAACTTAATTGCTCAAAACGGCTATGTTGTGATTTTAGCAGTTGGGATGTTAATGTGTATTTTAACAGGTGGTAATATAGATTTATCGGTTGGTTCTGTAGTGGCATTAGTAGGTGCTGTAGCAGGAACGCTTATTGTTAATATGAAGATGAATATCGTAATGGCTATTTTGATTTGTTTAGGAGTTGGTATCGCTATAGGTGTTTGGCAAGGGTTTTGGATTGCTTATGCAAGGATACCTGCTTTTATTGTTACGTTAGCAGGAATGCTTTTATGGCGAGGTGTTGCACTGATTGTTTTAGATGGGCTTACCATCTCAGCTTTTCCAGAAAGCTATTTAGCTCTTTTTAATAGTTATATTCCTGATATTTTTGGTGGAACAATTAATACGCTATGCTTAGTTGTAGGTGTTGTTATATGTGTCCTCTACATAATAGCTAGTATTCTTAACCGTATGGATAAAGTCAAAAAAGGCTATGCTGTAGAATTAATGGGCGTTTTAATTAGTAAAACGGTTGTTGTTTGTGCTATTATTTTAGCTACGGCCTATTCTTTAGCTTATTATAAAGGTATTCCAGCCATTTTAATTATCCTTGCAGTCATTGTCGTAATCTATAGTTATTATACTTCTAAAACTGTTCCAGGTCGTCACCTCTATGCGCTTGGGGGCAATGAAAAGGCTGCTAGGCTTTCAGGGATTAATACAAATAAAGTACTTTTCTTTGCTTATGTGAATATGGCTTTTTTAAGTGCTGTAGCAGCACTTGTATGTGTAGCACGTTTTAATTCGGCGGCGCCTACTGCTGGAACCAACTATGAGCTTGATGCGATTGGTTCATGTTTTATTGGGGGAGCTTCAGCTTATGGAGGAACTGGTACCGTGGGAGGTGCAGTAATTGGAGCGATTTTCATGGGTGTTCTTAACAATGGTATGTCCATCATGGGTATCGACTCAAACTTCCAAAGAGCAGTTAAAGGACTTGTTTTATTAGCTGCTGTTGCATTTGATGTATTATCTAAACAGAAAAGTAAATAGAGGTAATTAGAGTAAGGGGGTAAGGATATGCTAATGAAATTTAAGCATCTTAAACCAGCTTTATCATCAAAAACAAAATTTGTACCTATCAAAAGGTATTTAATTACAATTTGTATTCTTTTTGCGACTATTCCACTCCTTATTGTTAATTACCTATCGTATTCTATTTCTGAAAATGCATTAAAAACTACAAGTGAACAGCTCACAATACAAATGGTTAATCAAATAGGGATTAATGTGAATAGTTTTATAGGTGGAGTTGAGAATAATGTGGCTGAATTTGTTGTATCCAATTTGGTGCAAAACAATGCCTTAGCCCATTATTTCTCTGATGATTCAAAAGCTAAACGGGATGCTACGCAGGGGATTTCTAAAGCCATTAATTCTTTGGAAAGCTTAAGTAGTACCGTTGAAAGTGCGCATATCGTTTTGGGGGAAGATGAGATTATTTCTAGTATGACGGATGTAAATAAAAAAGATGTTCTCGGAGTAAAGGATTTAAAAGGGGGAGGCGGTCTTGTATGGCAGAAGGGACTAGGGACTTCTGTAGATTCGCTTTATGTGATTAGAGAGGTTATTGCAAGTGCTAATAAAGGGAAAGGCATCATTTGCGTGGAGATTAGTCAGGAGAGTATTTCTACTATTTTTAATAACATTGAACTGCTAGAAGGTTCTGCGCTGACACTCATTGATAACAATAAAAAAACTATCTATAGCAATCAATCAGAAAATCTGAGTATAGATGAAACGCTTTGGACTATGATTAATGAGCAGAAAGATTTAAAAACCATATTTAGCGAGGATACTTTAACGACTTATGTTACCCTTTCTAATGGCTGGAAACTTATCGCTCAAATTCCAGAGCGTTCGCTTACTAAGCAGCTTACTGGGGTCACGGTTTACATATTTATTCTGATTATAATCACTGCGCTTATAGCCATTATAGTGGGTCGAGCGATTGCTAAGAAGTTTTCAGATCCTATTGTTGACCTCATGAGGTTTATGAAAAAGGCAGAAGAAGGAGATTTAACCATTCAAATTGAACCTAAAGGCAATAATGAGATTACGAGATTATGCATCAGTTTTAATCATATGGTTACTAATATACAAAGCTTATTAAAACAAACAAAAACAGTCGTTGATAATAGCTTACAGGATAGTAAACTTTTAGCACAGTCTACACAGTATTCTGTAGAAACATTTAATCAATTAGCCCATTCTGTAAACGATATTGCGGATGGAACAACCAATCAGGCGATTAATGCACAAAAAGGGGCAGCAGCTATGGAGACCTTATCAGAGGGGATTCAGCAAGTGATGCAAAGAAGTAGCACTATTTATGAAAACAATCAGGGGGTAAGAGCACTCCTTGAAGAAGCTACGGACTGCATTGGGCTTCTAAGGACAACGATGATTTCTTCTGCTAAAATGTTTGCAAATATTGAGAGCAGTATTTTAGAGCTGGGCAGATTGAATAAGGGAATAGAGGACATGATGCATCTTGTAAATAATATAAGCAATCAAACGAACCTATTAGCACTTAATGCCAGTATTGAGGCTGCCCGTGCGGGGGAAGCGGGCAAAGGCTTTGCTGTGGTTGCTAATGAGGTAAGGCGTTTAGCAGAACAATCTAGATCTTCGACATCTCAGGTGCAGCGGACACTTATTAAAATTCAAGAAAACAACCTAAGCACCAATGAGCTTATTAAGGACTCAAATCATATTTTTAATAGTCAAGAGAAGGCGGTTGAGAAAGCTTCTGAGATTTTCTCCAGTATTATAGATACACTAAAAATGATGGATACTGAACTAAGTGACATTAATAGTCAGATTGGCAATATAAAGGTTTTAAAGGATGAAACACTTACAGAAATCACTAATATTACTTCTATTGCTCAAGAATCTGCGGTGGCTACTGAGGAAGTAAATGCCTTAAGTGAAGAGCATACTAATACTATTAAAGATCTATCAAAGCTGTTTAATAGATTGACTGACACGATGTGCGCACTTGATACCTCTATTCAATTGTTCAAATTAGATTCTAGAGGTTAATGATTTAGTTTAAAATACCCTATAAAATAGACAAGGATACAAAGTCTATTCTATAGGGTGTTTTTTATGCTAAAATTCATCAGATTACGCGTTTGTGAAAAATTGTCTAGAAAAAATTGTCTAGAAAAAATTGTCTAAACTTGTTTTGGGACAAAATAATGCTATGTTCTTTTGAAATAAATATACAATAGGTCAAAAATATGAAGGGGACTAAAAACAAAGTCCTATCTGCAACATGATATAGTAAATATAAAGATGTTGTTTATCTGATTTAAAGGGGAGGAAACGTAAATAATGTACGGCGTTTTGAGCAATTAAGTTAATTCGTCATAGAGATGAATCTTTAAATCTAAAAGGAGGCACTGGTATGTTTTTTAAGGCTAATAAAAGTATAAATTGGCAAAAGTTATGGATGATATTAATTTTTCTGATGCTAATATCAGGCAGTTATTGGATGAGTACAAAGTTAGTAGGCAAAGCAATCAATGATCCAAGCAAAGATATAGGGCTGAAATCCTCTAATAAAACAGTTCAATTAGTTTCGCCAGAGGGGTATCGTACTGCAGCGGCTAATGGGACATATTTTTTTGCTGCAGGGACTAAGGGAAGGATAGACAAGATAACACTGGATAAAAAAACAACTAGAGTGCCCGTACCTACAAAGGTAGATTTAAATGATATATGTATTGAAAATGGAATAACAGTTGTTGTTGGTATGAACGGAGTTATACTTTCAAGTAGAGATGGAGAGGCTTTTAAAGTTTCAAATACAGGCATAGATTTTACTATTTTTGAAGTTGCATATTTTAATGGGAAGTTTGTAGCGTCTTCGGAAAAAGGAGTTATATTGACTTCAAGAGATGGTTTGCTGTGGGACAAGTATCAGCTGGATACAGATAAGAATATCATTGGTATTGCAGCTAATACACAACGTATTATGGCCATCACCAGAGAAAGTGATATTTTTATAAGCTCTGATATGAATAAATGGCAAGAAAAGAACTTTAATGGGTATTATAAAGCATCCTATGATCCATGTATTTTTGGAAAAATTAGTGTTGTAGAAAACACGTTTTTTATATCAGGACAACAAGAGAAGAATCCTAGTATACCGTTTGTTATGTATTCAGATGACAATGAATTTTGGACATTTACACCATTTGATAAGATTGATGACAAAGAGATAGATGATAAATTTAATTTAAAGATAAATGGTGTAGCTAGGAATGTTGACGAACTTGTTGCAGTATGTGACAACGGGAAGCTTTTAACTATTACGAGTTGTTCTGTTTGTAATAAGCTCTCAGACATCCAAACAGCAGATTTAAATGATTTGGCAAGTATCGATGGTAAACTTTTAGTTGTTGGTGATAATTTTACGTTTGATTTAGTTGATAATATAACTATACGTCAGTTTAATATTCAACCTGAACAAGCGAAAAATGATATAGATAACGGAGCATTTATTGTAGATGTCCGTACAAAAGAAGAATTTGATGAATTACATATAACAGGAGCTGTCAATATTCCTGTTAATCAAATTGAGGATAAACTAATTAAAACTATCCCAGATACGGATGCACAAATTATTTTTTATTGTGCAAAAGGAGTTCGAGCCCAGACTGCATTAGAAAAGGCATTAAGCCTAGGATACAAAAAAGTTAATAATTTAGGCAGTATTAAAGATTGGCCATATGAGGCTGAAGCATCACAATAAATACCTAAGGGTAATCGCATTTATCTTAATCATACAGATTTAAATTGTATAGATTATACAAATGCTCACCAATAAAATAATTGTAAAGGAGGAATGGGAAGAAGGATAATATAAAGTGAAAATTTTCTACTACCTTAAATCTGTATTGTTGTGGAAGTTCGGTGAGCTAAGTATCACTAATCATTTATGCCAATACAAATTAAGGAAATTAAGGAGAAGGGGGAATGAGAAAAATGTCGAAAAAAAGAAAGAGAATTTTTTCTGCTGCTTTAAGTTTGAGTTTATGTGTAAGTATATTAGGTCAAATACCACTCACTACTTATGCCAATGAAAGTGAAGAAAGTCAAACTTTACAACAAAGTACATCATCAAGTGGAGGTGGAGGTGGAAGTGTAGGTGGGGAAGCAACTCCTATTTATAGTGATTACAATAACTATTCTTTTGAAGAACGAGCTGCAGATATGATTTCAAAAATGTCAATTACGCAAAAGGCATCTCAAATGAATGGTAGCGCATCACCATCAATTACTCTATCAGATGGGAAAGTAATTCCAGCCTATGGTTGGTGGAACGAAGCATTACATGGGGTTGCGCGTTATCAATATAATGGATCAGGTAATGCAACTACTGTCGCAAATGCTACTTCATATCCAATAGGATTGTCATTAGGAAGTTCATGGGATCCAGAACTTATGTATAAGGTAGCGGTTGCCATTGGTGATGAGGCTCGTGACACAGCGCCAGATAGTAATAGGATGTTAACCTTTTACTCCCCTACAATAAATTTGGCACGTGATACGCGTTGGGGGAGGACTGATGAAACTTTTTCAGAAGATCCATTATTAACATCTGAAATAGCTGGCCAGTTTGTTAATGGTTTTGAAGGAAAGAATATGGATGGTAGTCTAATAGATCCAAATGGCTATTTGAAGTCTATCACTACAATAAAACATTATACAGCTAATAACTCTGAAGTTAACCGTCTAAATGGAAGCTCTGATGTAACTGACAGAGAACTTAGGGAATTTTACACTAAGCCATATCGGGATATTATAAAAAAGACTGATGCGCAATCTATCATGAATTCTTATAATGCTGTTAATGGCGTACCAGTTACACTAAGTCAATATATAATGGAAACATTACTTCGCCAAACATTTGGCTTTACTGGGTATGTTACGACGGACTGTGACAGTATAGCTATGGCAGTTAACTCAAGTAGACAGAACTATACCTATCCAGGAACAAGTAGAGCAATGACCTCACAAGAAGGTTATGCATGGGCAGCAATGTTTGGAGTGGATCTCGTGTGTAACGCAGGATATACTGGTTCAAGTTATGGCGCACAGCTTCCTGGAGCAGCAGCAGCAAAGGTTCCTACACCAGAAGGAATATTCACTGAAAATGCTATCGATATAAATCTGCTTAATCTTTATACAGCACGTATGAAGTTAGGTGAATTTGATGATACAGTGAGAGATAGCTTTGGACAAATACAATCATCTACAAATAGGGTAACTTGGTATGATGATGCAATAGAGAGAAGAAAAGGTTACAACGAGGATGGCTCGTTATGGACTTTTGATAGTGGTACTAATGGAGATGGAAAAAATATGACTCAAGAAAGACTTGATATTGCTCGCGAATCAGCAGCAGCATCTTTGATCATGTTGAGAAATAATCCAGTTGCTACAAATAGCAATAATCCAGTATTGCCAGTATCTGTTCCAACAACTGGGGATTTTAAAGTTGTTGTATATGGGCCTAATGCAAATTACAATACATCTAGCAATAGCTTTTACTTAGGCGGATATTCTTCAAATACAGGAGCAAGTATGATTGCCAAAATGGTAAATCCATATAATGGTATCAAAGCTGAGATTCAGAAGATTAACCCTAATGCAGTAGTTGAATGGAAAAAAGGTTTTACAAATACTGGATCGGTTTATGCAAACATGACAACATTAAATCAAGATGAGATTAATCTGGCTTCAGGATATGATTTAGCTATTGTTTGCTTGGGTACAGAAGCTGCACAAGCAAATGAAGATGCTGATAGAGGCGGAAATACTAGTCCAAATAACCTTTTGCCAGGTGCACAAATTCAGCTAGCTAATGCTGTAGCTGAAGCTAATCCTAAAATGGTAACTGTTATTGAAAGTACAAGCACAGATGACTTATCTACACTAAGTTCAAAAGTTCCAGCACTGTTATGGAGTGGCTATAATGGTCAAGTTAAAGGATTAGGATTAGCTGATGTTTTATTAGGCAAATATAATCCAAGTGGACGTACATCTACTTTATGGTTTGCAAATAATCAATTCCCAAGTATTAGAAGTTATAGAATTACTCCGGGTATGGATACTTTTAGAACAGGTAACAGCAAAAGTACTCTTACTAGTGAAAATTCTCCAGGTCGTACCTATATGTATTATGATGGATCAAAAGGAGAGCCACTGTATCCATTTGGATATGGACTAAGCTATTCAACTTTTGAGTATTCTAATATGGTAGTAACAGGTTTGGGCCAAGGAGATGCAGTAAATGCAAACGGATCTATTCAAGTTTCTTGTGATATAAAAAACACAAGTAACAGGGATGGACATGAAATCATAGAACTTTATGCTTCAACTCCTGATTCCACAAAAACAGGTGCTGAAATACGACCGATTAAACGTCTTGTAGGTTTCAAAAAAGTGATGATAAAAGCAGGAGCAACAGAAAAAGTTACTTTAAATCTTAATATACCAGACTTGCGTTTCTATGATGAAACTGCTGGAAAATGGGTTATTGATAATGGAAGATATAATCTGCACTTCAGTACATCCAATAGAAATTCAGATATTAAACTTAATAAAGATATCAATGTTTCAGGAGTCTTAACTCCAAAAGTAAGTGTTGTTACAGCAAAACCAAGTCAAGAGGGTGACGCAGGACTAGATATTCCAAGAAGAGTATTCTTCGAAAAGGGTAAAAAGGTAGTTCCACAAATCACTGTGGCTATGAGCGATGATACACTGTATGGACATATAGCAAAAGGTCAAAGTAAAGATATGCCAGCTGGAATGACTGTGAAATATAGCAGTAATAGACCAAGTATTGTCTCAGTGGCAGCAGATCAAACAATTACTTGTGCTCAGCCAGGGGTTGCAACAATTACGGCAACTGTTGAATACAATGGACAAAGCAGTCAGACAGATTTTATCGTATATGTTAATCCGGATTTAATGCTTAGTGATATTAAGGTAGAGGGGGCTTCTATTAAAGGATTTGACCCAGCTACAAAACAATACAATGTAGCAGTTCCTTATGGAACAAATCAGGTACCAACTGTAACGGCAACTGCAGCAGGGACTAGCGTTGTAAGTATTGAACCAGCAACGGACATTCCTGGAATAACAACAGTTACTGTATCGGATTCGGGATTTTCGAGTACTTATATCGTTGGGTTTGGACGTCCACCAAGGAGCTCTGAATTCAAAGAAGCAACAGCTTTAGATTCGTGGTGGAATATTTTAAGGCAGGATGCAGGCTATTCACTTGACCCTGAGACAGGTATAAAAATCACGACTGATCAAGCTACGTTAACACCAGTCAATAACATCAAAAATTTAGTTTTACAACCAGCATCGGGAGATTTTGTAGCCCAAACGAGTATGAGCTTTTCTGCTACGCCTACAGCAAATAATCAGCAAGGTGGATTGATCTTGTATCAAGACGATTCCAATTATGTTAAGCTGGTGTATGAACGTTTAACGGGTAACACAAATAGAGTCGCGATGTATAATATTTCCAATGGGACATCGACGTTAGTAACAGGTAATACTAACTCGGCGACTCAGACACAGATGCTTTTCAGACTTACTAAAAATGGCAATACAGTTTCAGCACAATGGTCTACAAATGGTATAACATGGAATAATTATTCAGGAACAACTACTGTTAATTTCACAAATCCACAGTTAGGATTAATAGCAACTCACGGAGCTGCCACTGCCTCAATAGCTGTAACGTATGAATACTTAAGAGTAGGAAGTCTTGAAAGTGCGAAACCTTTTGCGAGTAAAATCCAAAGAGGTGGAGTAGATATTGCGGGCTTTGATCCTAATGTTACAACTTATGATTTGGTTGTACCAAGAGATGCCATTTTAGAGGATTATATATTCACAGGAGAAGCTGGTGATCCTAATTGGGTATGCACTGAGTACCAAGCAGAAAGCATTCCAGGGATTGCATCAGTTGTAGTAAGTACACCTGTTGGTAGTACAACTTATACTTTTAAGCTTAATTATAAAGTTGATAGTTTTAACTTCTTAAACTCTTCTTTAGAAAAAGTAAAAGATTTTTGGACTATTAATAATGAAGCTCCAGAGAATTATGAGTTGAAGCCAGGCATGGGATTACGTCTTCCTACACTAAAAGGTGATATTTATGGAACCAATAGAGTTTGGAATAATGCATTTACAGCTCCAGCAGGCGGTAACTGGGATATAGTTACAAAGGTATATTTCCCTGTAGCTCCAAATGCAACCTATCAGCAAACTATGCTTTTAGCATGGCAAGATGAAGATAATTACATAAAGGTTGATGCAGAAAGAGGCGGAAGCGGTATTGTTGTACAAGCTGGACGGGAGCTTAGCGGAACCTTTAGTGGAGTTGGATCCTCCTCAATTAGTGCCAATGGAGATGGCTCGCTAACTATATATTTTAGGCTAACTAAGTCAGGCAATCAGTATCAGGGGTCTTATTCCTTTAATGGTATAGATTTCATGAATGTTGGTACTCTGATGGATGTAAATCTAAATAATATTCAAGTAGGAGTATTTGCTACTAAGAATACAGACAATGCCATAATAGATTCCTATATTGAATATATTCAAGTACTTAGTGGTACTGAGCAGATGTTTATAACACCTGCTGAGATGAAATTGAATGCAACAAAAGAAGTTTCTAAATATGTTAAATCATTATTACCGGAAAGTATAGAGTTTACTGACGAGATTAAGACTATTCAACTTGGAAAAGATATGATCTTGCCACCAAGTTATACTATTAGTTATGAGTCCAGTAATCCAGATATACTATCTTCAACAGGGCTTATCACACAGCCAGCGCAACCAACAGATATAACTTATACTTATACGGTTGTTGATGGAACAAATGATGTGAAAAGTGAAGAAATTAAACTAATTATACCTGGCACTGCAACAAAAGAACAGGCTGATTTGATACTTCAGGGGATTCCAGCAACTATCACTTATGGGGATGAACCATTTACTCTTGTTACAACGGGTGGGACAGGAACAGGAACAGTCACCTATGAAATAACTGCTGGAGACGCTGTTAGCGTTGAAGCTAATTCAGGTATAGTTACAATTAATCATCCGGGAACAGCAAGTATTACAGTTACTAAAGCAGGAGATGCAGAATATTTAGATAAAAAACTAAGCATAGAAATTACAGTTCAAGGGTTTATCGCGGTAACAACGATAACCACGCTACCAACTGTTGAGAACACGGTATATGTTGGAGATCCACTTTCTACAGCTAAACTGACTGGTGGAGTAGCTAAGGCTAAAGATGTAGTTGTTGAAGGAAGCTTTGTGTGGTCACAACCGGATAGCATTCTAACTGAAAGTGATACCTATGAAGTAACTTTCGTACCAAAAGATACGATAAATTATTTACCAAGCACTACAGGTATAAATGTAACAGCTGAGGTGAAAGATAATACAGTTTCAGCTCCAAGTATTTTAGTAACGCCAGATGCTCAACAATATTCAAATGATGCAGTAGTAAGTGTTAGCCTTTCTTCTTCTACAGAAGGCGCAAATATTTATTATACTGTAGATGGATCAGATGTAGTGGCTCCTGTAATGGTAGGAGTTGTTGGATCGTCAGAGGTGACAACTCCTTCAATGTTCTCTTTAGAAGCTTTAGAGGTGACAACTTCTTCAATGTTCTATTTAGAACCTTTGGAAGGAACAAACGCTTCTATCCATTATACAAGTCCGTTTGAAGTAAAAGCACCAAGTGCACAAGGCGGGGCTGTTATAATTAAAACCATTGCAGTAAAAGGCAATATTAGTAGTGTAGTTTCACAAAAAACACTTGTTTTCTTGCCAGAAGAACAAGAGCTTACTTATGCGGTTACAATTATGGCAGGCGTAGGTGGAACCATAACTGTTGGAGCAAATGGAGATTACAAAGAAGGAACTGTAATCAACATTTCAGCTAA
>JARBTY010000337.1 GCA_029239935.1 Clostridia bacterium
TATAAGGTATGATAAATACAAATAAATGTAAAAACTTCTTAAGGGGGTATCAAAATGAAGATTATAGGTGAGAAATCACTGGCGTCGTTTGTTAAGATTTTGCTGGATTTAATTTTTATTGGAGGCATTGGCATATTATGTTCACTGCCTGTCTCAGTCAGGTGGTACTTAGGTTATACCTATGGCAGCAGCAATGAAAGTGTGTATTACTTTTTAGTGGGACTTTTGGCCGTAACAGGCATATTTGCTCTAGGTATTGTAAGGGAAATACGAAAGATTTTCAAAAGCTTAGATGGAAAAGATCCCTTTATTATGGAAAATGTCAAAAGTTTAAATCGTATGGGGTTATTTTCTTTTGGGACGGCTTTTTTGTATGCAGTTAAGATATGTCTGCTAAACTCATTTTTTACTATTGTTATCTTAATGATTTTTATCATTGCTGGATTCTTTTCAATTATTTTGGCAGAGGTTTTTCGGCAGGCAGTAGAAGTAAAGATGGAGAATGACTATACAATATAAACGGAGGGGTAATATGGCAATTGTCATAAACATCGATGTCATGATGGCAAAAAGAAAAATAGGTGCTATCGAACTGGCAAATAGAATTGGGATTACCCCAGCGAATTTATCAGTTCTAAAAAATAATAAAGCAAAAGCCATTCGCTTTTCAACGCTCGAAGCTCTATGCAGGGAGCTAAACTGTCAGCCGGGAGATATCTTAGAATATGTCAAAGATATAGGAGAAGGTGAGAATACTGAAGGCCCTAAAGAACTGGAAACTTAAAAACAAACTGGCGGGAAACGGACTTTTATATGTTTGCCTAGCCACGGCTGCACTAGGAATACACATGCTTTACCGCTGTGGAACAGTACAGCAGCTACTGTTCATCCTGAAGCCTGTTACCTTTATTGTTACAAAAGCTTTAGGAATGGCCTTTCATTTTGAGCCAGAAATAGGTTTTTATAATCAAGAAGCCTATATTGTCATCAATAAAACCTGTGCAGGGACAAGTTTTTGGATGACCATTTTTTGCATGCTGGGTTTTTCAATCTTACCTAGAATAAAAGGTATATTTAAAAAGGCGGCATCTTTTTTTGCAATTTTTGTACTCTCATACGGGATGACTATCATTGCCAATGCATCCAGAATAGTTGTAGCCATAAAGGTTCTAGAACTAGGGATCAGTCCTACAGGTGCTTCGGAAAGGCTTATTCATCAGTCTATAGGTGTACTTGTATATTGCTGCTATTTGTGGATTATCTATATTATTTTTTCAAAATGGATGAGAAAAGAGGGAGATTATGAAAAAATTATATAAACCATGGGTTATACTGCTGAGCGTGTCTCTGCCGCAGCTTATTATGATGGGGGTGATGGGGCGGATTTTTTGGTTTTTACATACAGAGCTTACAGACAGACAACTTACCCATTGGACTTTATTTGCAGCACTACTGGGGGCTTTTTGTGCAGGTATAACACTTTATGGACTTTTAAGCTGGTCTTATCAAAAAGAACTACACATCTTGGCAGCTTATTTGATTTTCATCTTTTATTTTGGATTTTTAATTGCTTATCTTTTTCTCCATGGAGAAATGATTTCAGGTCAGCTTCCAGACTATATGCTGATGGGCATCAGCCCAGCTATTACGACCTTGACGTTAACAATGCCGGCTTTGGTCTATAGTGCGCTGTTGATTGTAGAGCACATTGTAGAACGTTATCAGCTAAAATCCATTGTCAAACCTATTCTTTTGATGCTTGCTATTCCGCTTTTTTGGTATTTTTCCATAACCTTAGTTGATGTGGGGAATAGGGGAATATCCAATTTATTAGATAGGATAGTCCCTATTGTATTTATAGGCAGTTCAGCGGCTTTTTTATTCTTATTTCTGACAGTCCTATACATCGTTTTAAAACGCAAATCCGCGCTGCTATATCAGTATATGGGCATTATTGTATTAATAGGCTCATTGATGGGACTCGGTTTAAATCAGTCTTTGGGGAATATATTAGGCAACTTTTCTCATTGGGGATTTTATGTGTGTAATAGTTTGACTACGGGTATCCTTTTGATACCATCCTTTGCTCATCAAAGATGGAGATTGGTAGTATTTATCATAAAAGGATGTCTTTTGTGGTACAGTGTGTATTTTTTCATTGTATTTTTACCGTATATGCCTTTAGCGCTGCCGGGAAGTATTGCATTGGGTCTAGGGCTTCTGCTGCTAATGCCTGCATTATTGCTTTTTGTTCATCTGCAGTCGCTAAAAATAGATTGTGCCTATCTTAAAGCATACTATACTCAAAAGAGGCTGATGGGTATATGGATTATTCAAATTTTGGCTTTACCGATGCTAATAGGCATGACAGTAAGACAAGATCAGATGATTCTCAATCAAGCACTGCGTTATACCTACCAGCGCAGTTATACAGATCAGACCCAACCACAGATTAATACAGCAGGGCTGAAAAGAGCTCTCGGTACCATTAAGGATATCAATAACAATAATAGGCGGGGAAACAGTTTGTTTGCAATCACAACCCATACCCCCTATCTAACTGCTTTTTATCACGTCTATGTACTTGATAACTTATCCTTGTCCTCGGATAAAATCAAAACACTGGAAAATATCTTTTTAGGAATGGAGGAGCAAG
>JARBTY010000338.1 GCA_029239935.1 Clostridia bacterium
TGACTACGTTCGTTTACTGTACAAGCATATTACACCAGTAAAATAAATATGACTAAACCTGATAAAAAGCCCAGGGTTTTATACATCTTTTCATTTTTGCGACGCTCTTCCTCTGCAACTTCCTCATGCTGCTTCAGTTGAATATAAAAAAGCTCAAAGTGCTTTTTCTGATCCTCTCTATCTGAGCTGCCCAACACCTTGCCAAATCCCGCAATCAAATCTTTATCAGCACTTTTAAGAAAGGTTTCACCAACCAGCTTATTCACACCCTTGCTCCAGGTTGTATCTAAGTTATAGCTACAGCCTCCGTTCAATTCATCTGAAATCATACTATAGAAGTTTTTTAGGGGTCCTTCCACCTTCGCAGAGATATTGTTAAAAGCATGGGGCAAAGGAGTACAACCGTATATGATTTCAGTTTCCAACATTTGAATTGAAGCTCTGAACCTTCTGATATCCTTCGGTCTAAGGCTATATTTGTTTGCCGCAGCTATGCCTGAAACACCGCAAGCTGATAATATCATGATTCCGCCTATCACTTTTAAAATCATAAGTTTCTCTCCTTTGTTAAACCATTTTTCAGTACTTTATAATTCATGTCCAACACTGCCTCTAGTGTACCTACTCCTTGTCTGCGACTCATTATGATATATCTCTCAAACAGATTTTTGTGCAGTTTCTCTAAAGCAGGCTTACGCAAAAAATCTTCAATGTCGCTGCCGTGGATTGTTGTTATTATTTTTACCCCGGCATTGATTGTATCCAACACTGCACCTGCATCATCATTTCTGCCTATTTCATCTGTAGCAATAACTTCAGGTGACATAGAGCGGATCATAATAAGTATCCCCTCCGCCTTTGGACATCCATCCAATACATCCGTCCTTATTCCTACATCATTTTTAGGTAAGCCCATACTGCAGGCGGCTATTTCGTTTCTCTCATCAATCAAGCCAACTTTTTTACCTTTAAAACCCATGGATGGGATACCGCCGCTGATTTGCCTCACTATATCCCTGAGTATCGTTGTCTTGCCGCACTGAGGAGGTGAAATAATCAGTGTATTATAAATAGAGTTATCTATCTTAATAATATGATTTAGCACTTTATCTGCTGCACCCAACACCTGCCTTGCCACTCTGTAATTGATAAAGGAAATATCTCTGAAGGTTCTGATTCGACCGTTCTCCAGTACTGCCTTCCCGCATATTCCCACCCTATGCCCGCCTTCAATTGTCACAAAGCCATTTCTTATATCATCCTCAAAAGAATATAATGAGAAATTTGTTATCAAACTGACTGCGTTTTTAATATCTTCCAGGGTACAAGCATAAGCATTTCTTGGGTCAAACACCAGCTGCCCATTTTTGTCAATAATGTATTCTCTTCCTCCCCCATACAGAATGATAGGTTTGTTTTGTCTAAGCCTGACTTCCTCCATGCTTTCTAAGAGCAGCGGCTGCATTTTCTCTATCATGCCTTTGATTTCTTTTGGCATATATTTCAGGACCTCATGTATTTTATAATGATTCATTTGATTTACCATCCTTGTACGACTTTGTTATATAATCTTATGGGCAATAGAAGGACAATATGACAGGATTTTGGGACAAAAAAATATCATAGCAGATAAATCAACTATGATAAATAAAACAGCTGCCCATAATACAGCTATGTTAGATTTCTATGGTCTTATTTTATTTGCAGATGTGCAACTACGAAGGGGGCACCCTGATAGTTCTGTTGAACTGCCGGTTTTCCGTCTTCACCCTTATAGGTTATGGGTATCGCATCTTCTAAGTAATCTAAGGATGCTAGGTAAAACCCTGAATCAACGCTCTTGCCTTCCATGTCAGTGTGATTCCATACCCATTTTATAGAATAGGACTCTCCTGGCATTAGAACTACATCCTTCAATTCAGGTAGTATTTTTTTTATTATATATTCCTTTGAAGACCCATTAATTTGCTCTTCAGATTTAATTGTAATACTTGGGGTGAAGCCTAATAGCGTTAAATCCTGTTCAAAATCATAATATGGTACCGTTGTTGTATTAAGTATCTCAATTTCAAACTCAATACCTTCGTCCTTACTATATTTATAAGAACTATCCTTTTTCACAAACATGCTTACATTGAAAGGAGCTTTTGCAGGGCCTGCATCAGTAATTTTATAGATTTCACTGTTCTTAGTCCATTCAGTAATTCTCTCTTCAATGATTGGCAATTCAGGTTCTTTAGGTGCTGTCTGTATCGTTCCATTGATTGAGCATCCTAATTGAAAAGTTGTAAAAAGTAATAGAATGATTGTCATTACAATATGTAGTTTTCTCATCCCAACACTCCCTAGTTTTTAATTAAATTATAAGAGTTATGTAAATGCTTTACAACAGACCATAAAATGGAATACTAAAAATTAGCATAAAAAAACTCCGGTATTACCGGAGTATTTTATGAATCAGTTATTTTTTATTCGTGATGGTGATCATGTCCACAACCACAGCCTTCGCCGCAATCATAGTCCAATTCATATTCTATTGGTTCATGGCAGTTTGGACAAACAACATTTTCGCCATTTTCCAATAATTCTTCGTCAAGATATACATACTCATGACAATGTGGGCATTCTACTTCTATATAG
>JARBTY010000084.1 GCA_029239935.1 Clostridia bacterium
GCGGCTTTTGTTTTGGTGGCATCTTCCGTTGATATCATTTGGTGAGACTCATCTGATGCCCCTTCAAAATCTCCTGTATCCTCCACGCCTTCTATATTGTTCTTTTGCATGTAGTTACGGATAGCTTCCATAAAAGCCTGTCCATAGTTTTCTAGTTTATACTCTCCAACACCTGTTACCTTTAGCATCTTTTCTCTGGTTATGGGATACTTCTTACACATATCCTTCAGTGTCGTATCTGAAAAAATCATAAAAGGCTGCACCCTATGTTCGCTGGCTATTTGCATTCTTATTTGTTTTAAGCTCTCCAATAACCCCATATCCATTTCTGGCTCTATGTGTGAGATAGTTTGTTCTTTATTTAAAGTACGCCTGATCGCCACTTTTTCGTGTCCCTTTAGCACTTCATAGCTCTTAAGGGTCAGCCTTAGGATAGGATACTGATCTCCTACAAGGCTTAGATAACCTTCTGCAATCAAAAAACTTATCATCTCTTTGATGGTTTCTTTACTGTAATCTTTCATAATGCCGTAAGTCGTAAGTAGGTTAAAACGCTGCATTCTGATTTTTTGAGTGTTAGCCCCCTTTAGGACATCTGTTACTAAGGTGCTTCCAAACTGTTCATCCATTCTCTTGACACAGCTCATAATCTTTTGGGCTTCTATGGTCATATCCGTCTTTTCTGTTTCATTATTGCAGCTTCCGCAGTTATCACAAGCTTCTTCTAAAGCTTCCTGACCAAAGTAAGTAAGTATCGTACTTCTAAGGCACACCTCGGTATTACAGTAATCTACCATGGCATTAAGCTTCTGATACTCTCCCGTATGGTCTACACCTATGCCGCCATTTTCTATAAATAACCGGTTTGTCATGATGTCTTGTGAACTAAAAAACAATATACAATTTGCCTTTTCCCCATCTCTTCCGGCTCTTCCTGCTTCCTGGTAATAGCTCTCCATATTTTTTGGCATGTTATAGTGAATGACAAACCTGACATTGGGTTTATCTATACCCATACCAAAAGCATTGGTGGCTACCATAATGGGTACTTTATCGTAGAGAAATTCCTCTTGATTGGTACTCCGCTCTCTTTCCCCTAAACCTGCGTGGTACTTGACTGCTTTTATCCCTATTTGGTTCAGCTTCTCACATACCTCATCTACTGTTTTCCTGGTAGAACAATAAATAATGCCGCTTTCTTCTTGATTTTGGTCTACATAGCTGCGGAGAGCTTCAAATTTACTTTTTGGTTTTTGGACTTCAAAGTAAAGGTTGGGTCTGTCGAAGCTTCCCACAAATTCCAAAGGCTCCGCGAGTCTTAAGGAATTTGTGATATCTTCTTTAACAAGCTCTGTTGCTGTTGCTGTGAAGGCCGCAACAACAGGCCTTTTAGGTAGATTTTTTATCATTTTGGCTATGTGCCTATAACTTGGCCTAAAATCATGGCCCCACTGGGAAACACAGTGGGCCTCATCCACTGCTACCAGTGAAACAGGCAAAATCTGCATAAGCTCCATGAAGCTGTCTGTTTCCAGCCGCTCTGGCGCCACATAGAGAAGCTTATAGGCCTCCTCTTTGGCATTAAATATAATTTCTCTATACTCTGTGCTGCTAAGGCTGCTGTTAATCAGCTCTGCCTTTATGCCGTATTCCTTTAAGGTATCCACCTGGTCTTTCATCAGAGAAATAAGAGGAGAAATAACGATCGTAATCCCTTCTAATAACAGCGCTGGTATCTGATAACATAAAGATTTACCGCCTCCCGTAGGCAATATACCGATTACATCCTCGCCCTGCAAAATTCCTTGTATCAGTTCCTCTTGTCCTGCTCTAAATGAATGATAGCCATAGTATTGTTCTAAAATATTTAATGCATCCATTTGTATTACCTCTTTTATCCATTTTGTACTATTACTAATATTAACATAAATGGATGCTTTTAAACAATGCCAGATGTCCCTCTACATGATGTTTATTCTCCTTCAATGAGCTTTTCTGCTTCCAGCTGTATCTCCATAACCCCATCCCGTATATTTTGCAGTGCATCTGATTGTTCACGGGCAATGGCTGTACTATTTCTTATCCTTTCAGCAATCAGTGTGATTGAAGACTGCACTTCATTTAAAACCTCTGTGATATTTTTAAGCGATTTAATGGAATTGTTAGACAGTTTTTCCATCTCTTGAGCTACTACTATAAATCCCTTCCCCTGTTCACCAGCTCTTGCCGCTTCAATCATCGCATTTAGACCTAATAGTCTGGTTTGATTACCAATATTTTTGACAGCCCCCAATGTTCTGTCAATATTTCTAAGATATGACTCTGCATTATCTGCCATTTCTTCGATAAGTCTTGAATGCTGGAGATTATCCATACTTCCGGCAGCAATTTGATCTATTGCAGCTGACATTTCTTGTACCTCCCCCGCTACTTTTCCTAATATATCTTGCTTCGTTTTAGCTGAAAGAAATTTGGCATATTCCTCTTGAACAATAATTGCCGCCAATTTTTGAAGTGGTCTCATCTTTTCTGGATCTCCTGAGAGCCCTATACAGGCTAGCCTTTCTTCCCTATGGTATACAACCCCATTATACCCCGGCATTACTCCACTTAATTTTTGCGCGGCCTCTACACTGATAGCTAATTCATCTATTTTTCCGCTCATAATTTCCTTAGCACCCTGATGGATTGTTTGCAATCTCTTAGGCTGCATGGTTGCAATAATCATCCCCCGTTGATCCATAAAATTAACATTATCCCCTGTTACATCATGCAGCATTTTAACTATTTTTTCTGCAAGTTCTACTGGAAACTCTCTATCATTTTTCATCGGCTACCTCCTTTATATAAAATCCTTCTCAATTCAATAAAGCATAAACTTTATTTGGCTTTTTCCGTCAAAATCTTTTTTACAATAAATAATATTGCTATGGCTATAACCCCAATGAGTAGTTCAACCATTGATTCATGGCTGGTAACCAATCTCCTTGCTATAGCAAATAAAAGTACATCTATCGTACTCCCCGGTGTATGTTTGGATAACATTTTTACAAATTCAATACCTATGATGAGCTGCAGGGCATCTGCTAAAAACATTGTCATACTGATAGACGGTTCCTTAAAAATAAGTCCCCTTACAATGATATATAAATCTTGAAAAATAGTAACAGACAATATAGTAATGCCAATTACAATCAATACACTAATATAGATCTCTATGTAACTTGAACTGACGGCAATCTTTTTTCTGAGATTTTCTTTATCCATACTTCCTCCCAAGATCTCATAAGAATCTGTACTTTTGATATGACGAAAACATCAGGCACTGGTCCAAATAAACCGAATGCCTGAGTCTTTTCATATTGCGAGTTATGTAGCCTACTATAAAAATATAGTCAATATAGGCACTGTAATCATTGATAATATAGTGGATACAAATACACACTTTGATCCAAATTCATAGTCCGCCCCGTATTTTTGTGCTAGTATAGCCGTGGTCGTACCAACTGGCATCGCTGTAAGTATGACAGCTGCTGCAATAGCTAGATGATCCATTTTCCAAGCTTTCATCCCTAGCATAACTACCGCTGGAATAAAAATAAGACGTATAAATGTAAGATTAAAAACACCTTTTTCGAATATATTTTTTATTTTAATCTCCGCTAAAATGGACCCTACCAAAATCATTGAAAGAGGACCTGTGCAATCACCTATATTTTTTATAGATGTCAAAAGCACCGGATGCACATTTATATCTAATAACATTTTGACAAGTCCAATCTCAACTGCAATGATGCCCGGATTCAGCAAAACACTTTTTAGTCTTGTTTTCTTATCTGCCTGAGTAAATAAAGAAATACCTGCTGACCACATAAAAATACGATTAGGAATGACAAAAACAGAGGCGTAAAATAATGCAAGGTCTCCGTAAGCGGCAGCAACTAGAGGAAGTCCTGCAAAACCCGCATTACTAATAATTGCTCCATATTGTAAAATACTTCTTTTTTCAAACGGATACTTATAATAGAGCCATTTTCCAAGCAACATAGAAAAAAAACATACTAAAAATGATATGCCTAGAACAAAAGAGGCATATTTAAATTGCTGTATCGAAATATCTTGATTAAAAGAGTTGAAAATCATACAAGGCAATGCAATCTGAATAAGGAAGTCTATAAAACTCTGACGGGATTTATCATTTATAATGTTTTTCCTTCTTGCATAAACTCCTACTAGAAGATAAACCAGCAGAATTGCCTGTATGTTTACCATAGCATAAAAATTTTGCATAACCTACCCTCTCTAATACTCAAAGTCTCACTGCTCGGTTGTTCTAACTGTGCAAAAATGAGGAGCGCCACCAATCCTCGAATCATTTTAAAGGATAAGTGGCGAACCATCTGATAATTTCTTTTATTTTTTAATCGTTGTACCGGTGATTTTTTCATAATATTTTGCAATGGCGCTATGGTCATCTTGTCCACGTCCATCTGCATGAAGTGTTTGAAGCATTTCCATCACCATGGCCGTCATAGGTAAATGTGCGCCTACATTATGGCCTGTCTCAAGCGCATTATTTAAATCCTTGATATGTAAATCTATTTTAAACCCTGGTTTAAAGTTAGCATCCATCATCATCGGTGCCTTAGCATTCATCACCGTACTTCCTGCAAGTCCGCCTTTTATCGCATCAAACACAAGCTGTGGGTCTACGCCCGCTTTAACAGCCAGCATAAAAGCTTCCGATACAGCTGCAATGTTTAAGGCTACAACAACCTGATTAGCAAGTTTAGTTGTATTGCCCGCTCCAATCTGACCGCAGTGCACTGCTGAAGCACCCATCACCATAAGCATTTCATAAACCTTATCAAACACATCCTTATCTCCGCCAACCATGATTGAAAGAGACCCATCAATTGCTTTAGGTTCTCCGCCGCTTACAGGCGCATCAATCATTTTTACACCTTTTTCTGCACAAACTTTTTCTATTTCTTGAGAAGCAAGAGGTGCAATACTGCTCATGTCTACAAGAATCAGACCTTCTTTTGCGCCTTCAAGTATGCCGCCTGCTCCGCAAACAACTTCTTTTACATGAGGCGAATTAGGTAACATCGTAATAACAACATCAGATTGTGCTGCTACCTCTGCTGGGCTTCCCGCTTCCGTTGCTCCTGCTTCAACAACCTCTGCAACTGCTTCTTTATTGAAATCTCTAATAACTAGTTCATACCCTGCTTTTAATAGATTCTTACTCATGGGTTTACCCATAATACCTAGTCCAATAAAACCAATTTTCATCTCTCTAATCTCCTTCAAATCATATTTACGCTATTATCCGCATTTTCATTACCATTTTATTATATAAAAAGTGTGCTTCAGCTCGCAACGGACAAACCCTATGAACTTATAGATGGTTTTTTTATGATTCACACATCTATTCATATGCTGAAATAAACATTTCTAATTGTCATTCCAGGCATTTCACTTACGAAATCATGTAATAGGTGCAGGATTAAAAATACATAGGTCATTATATATTTTCCACTCTTCTGCCCAGCTTTTTTTGCGTCCGCTTGCTACATCAACAATAAAATTAAACAGTTCAGTTCCGACTTCTTCAATCGTTGCATCTCCGGTTGCAACTGTTCCTGCATTAATATCGATCAAATCATTCCAGCTCACTTTTAAGTTAGTTCGTGAAGATACCTTAACAACCGGTGCTATCGCAAGTCCATAAGGTGTCCCCCTACCTGTCATGAATACCTGTAGTGTAATCCCTGATGCCAGTTGCATAGGACCGCATACGATATCACTGGCTGGTGTTGCCGCATAAATTAATCCCTTCTTAGTTGGCCTTTCTCCCGGCGAAAGTACTTCTACTATAGGTGAAGTGCCTGATTTGGCAATTGAACCCATGGCTTTTTCAACAATGTTTGATAAACCGCCTTTTTTATTGCCTGGTGTTGGATTTGCACTGCGATCTACCTCTCCTTTTTCTAGGTAATTGTCATACCATTTCATTTCTTTGGCAAGTTTTTTTCCTGTTTCTTCATCAACAACCCTTTCTGCGAGCAAGTAAACGCCATCTCTTACTTCAGTAACTTCTGAGAACATTACTGTGGCACCAGCTTTAATAAGCATATCCGAAGCATATCCCGCTGCTGGGTTTGCTGTGATTCCTGAAAAAGCATCGCTTCCACCACATTGCATACCAATAATTAAATCAGATAATGGTAAGGTCTCCCTTTTCCTCTCATTTAATCTTTTAAGCTTTGTTTCCGCCATATCCATAATAGCCTGTACTTGTTTTACAAAACCTTCTATATCTTGTAAAACCAGTACATTTTCTGGATTAATATCTTCTTCAGCTATCATCATTTCTGGTGTTAGCTTTTCACATCCAAGAGCTACCAACATAAGTTCCCCCCCAAAATTAGGGTGTTGTGCAAGATTCGTCAATGCTCTAATTGGAATAACCGCTTCTGGTGCATTAATAGCTACGCCGCATCCATAGGCATGATTAATCGGCACCACATCATCTACATTGGGATATTTCGGTAATATTTCTTTCTTTATTTTTTCAACTGCTACATTAAGTACTCCCGTTACACACTGCACGGTCGTACTGATTCCTAAAATATTTCTTGTCCCGGCATATGCTCCATCTGCATTCCTATACCCCTCAAATGTATAGGTCGGTGGTATTGGTAAATCTGTCACAATATTGGTGGAAAAAACCATGTCATCAACTTCCGGCGGAGTAGGTAGGCGAAGCATCTTTTCATTAATCCACTCTCCTTTTGAGATAGGATGAAGTGCGTACCCTAGAATCACTCCATATCTTATAATTTCTCCATCTTTTGGTATATCTTTAATGGCAATCTTATGACCTTGAGGAATATCCTGAGCTGCCGCTATGTCCTCCATGACAATCGTTCCTTTTGTCACAACGTCTACCGTAATAGCTACATTATCTTTTTCATTGACTTTAATGTAGAGCGGTCTTTTTTTCCCTGACATCTCCATACGCCTCCTTTAATTTTGCTATATTTTAAGTTTAAGACTTTGAGCTTGTTTAATATAAAATCTCAAATAAAAGTACTTCTCCTTGATTTTCGATAAACAAAAACCACCCTCCCTTAAATTCAAAAGGTCAAGTGGCTTAAAGTACATTTTATCATGCTAATTGAGCCGCTTTTTTTGACTTTCTGTCATCTATAATGGCATATGCAATAGACACAAAGATTAATATCCAAATAATCCATCCAATAGGTCTTGTAAAAAATACACTTAGACTTCCGCCTGAACCTTTAAGTGAATCAATGAAATATTTTTCTAAGTCACCACCCAGTATGAACCCTATGAGATACGGTGCAGTTGGTAATTTTATCTTTAGGAACAAGTAACCCAAAAGCCCAAACACCAATAAAGACCATACATCAAACATATTCCCGCTTCTAATAGAATAGGCACCTACAATACACATAATAATAATAACAGGATAAAGTCTGCATTGAGGAATATTAATGATCTTAGAAATGTACTTAATCGGATAAAACATCACAACAAACATCAATATATTACATAAAAGAAGTGCAAACAAAATAACTTGCCATATATCTGGATTTTGTGTGATAAAAAGTGGTCCTACTTGGATACCCTGAAGCATAAAGGCTCCAATAAGTACTGCTGTAGTCGAATCTCCCGGAATACCTAAAGATAAAAGCGGGATAAGCGCTCCTCCCGTAAGACCATTATTGGCTGACTCACTGGCAACCAATCCTTCTATTGCGCCTTTTCCAAGTTCTTCAGGATGCTTTGAAAAACTTTTTGCTTGAGAATAGGCAAGAAGCGATGCTGCACTGCCTCCAACCCCCGGCAGAATACCCATAAATGTACCAATTCCACTGGAGCGGATAACATTTACAATTTGGCCTTTAAAATCCTTTAAAGAAAACTTAATTTTAGAACTTTCCAGTTGTCCTCCCATACCTTCTTGATGCATCCCTTTTTCAGCCTCATCAAAAATCTGAGAAATTGCAAAAAGCCCAATCAGTACCGGAAGCAGTTCAAATCCACCCATAAGCTCCATTTTAAACATCCCAGGAACCATACGGAGTTGGTTGTTATCTCCAAAAGCGCCTATCAATGCAGTCAGAACACCTAAAAATCCTGCAAAAACCCCTTTAATCATATTGCCTTTTGAAAGGGCGGCTATAACAGTAAGTGCAAATACAATAATCAAAAACTTTTCTACTGCTGAAAATTTAATAGCAAGCTGTGCAAGGGGCGGTGTAAAAAGCCATAGACAGACTAAGCTAAATAAGCCTCCCAATAAAGATGATGTAATACCAATCTTTAAAGCACGTTCTGCCTCTCCTCTTTTTGCCATCGGGTGCCCGTCAAATCCCGTAGTAATAGATGAAGGCGTACCAGGTATATTAATCAGTATAGCTGGAATTAACCCTCCACTGATACCACCTACATAAAGACCTAATAAAAGGAAAAGTGATGTGTGAAGGTCATAGGCATAAGTCAGTGGCAAAAAGATTGCTATTGCCATCGTTGCTGTCATACCTGGTATTGCACCAAATATAATACCTACTACCACTCCTACAAGTGCGACAATGAGTTGTGTAATACCAAAAAAAGCCATATAATTCACCTATCTTTCTTATTAAGGTAATGTAATATTAAATAAATATCCAAAGATATACCAAATACCTACACTAGCAACAATTGAAATAATCGCTGAAACTAATATAGATTTTTTATTTTTAGCGCCAGCAAATAATATATTAAATAAGAAAACAAAGATAAGGCTTGCTGGTAAAAATCCGATTAATTCCAAAGACACGATATAGAGTACAAATAAAATTAGTGCTCCCCAAAACTTTAGCTTATCATAGTTTTCCACAAAAAATTTTTTACCTTTAAAATTAAACGACTTACCTTGTTTTTTATTTTCTGCAAGGGCTTGTATAAACATAATCAACCCTAAAACAATCAATATTCCAATAACTATTTTAGGGAAAATAAGATGTGATGATGAATAGACGATTTTGATTTTAAATAAGTCTGCCATAAGTCTCCTCCTCACTTTTATATTATTCCTGCGGTCAAACAGCCGGAGAATCTTAATTTCAAAAGAAAGATTTCCGACTGACTGACGGCAGGCCTTATTTCATATTATTGAACTGTAAGATCATCTAAAGGTGGCGCTTCATTAATTAATTGTGTAAGTGAATCTCTTTTTTCATAAATATGTGTCTTAGCTTCAGCTGATGGCATATAGGCATCTGCATAAGTAAGCTTTTTCATTTCTTCAACAAAAGCTGGATCCGCGCTTACTATTGCCATCGCTGCATCAAGTTCATCCACAATCTCCTGTGGTGTTTCTTTAGGCAGATAGATCAAAAATTCTTTTGAAAAGCTAAAAGGCTCATCTCCAAGCGTAATACCTTGATCTGCAAAAGTTGGAATATCTACGCCTTCAATCTTATCAAGAAGACCTGTAAATTTCATTTTAAGCTGCGCATCTATGCCATCTTCCGTATATTGTTTAAGTGATGAGTAATCTGCAAAAATCACATCACAGTTACCGTCCCAAAGCATTTGACTCTTTTCAGCTGTAGATCCGCCTACTATCACTACAACACGGCTTGCAACATCTTCTCCATAAGCCTCTTTAACCCACTCATAATAACTGATAAAAGCAATATGCGATACGCCGCCTGCTTCAACAGCTACTCGAACTTTTTGATCTGGATTAGCTTTAAGGTACTCTGCAATGCCTTTCATATCTTCATAAGGTGCATCAGCTTTTGCAGCAAACGCAGCTCCTGGGTTAATCCCTATTCTAGGCCCCACTACCATATTTTCCAAAGAATAACTTTCATCAAAAGCTCCAAAGGATATACCAAGATAGGTCATATCATGGAACATCATAATAGTCTCCCCATCTCCCTTTGCCCCTTTAATAGCATCAAGTGCCGCACTGGCCCCAACAGCATCTACTTTACCATTGAAATTTAATGCTTTAGATAAATAGCGTGTTACCACATCAGCAATCATATAGGAGTCTCCTGATGTAGAGGTTGACCCAATTACAACACGAACCCTTTTGTTATCAAAAGATGATTCTTTTTTTCCCGACGTGCTAGATGATGCACTCGGAGCATCAGTGGTGCCTGATGAAGGACTTGTACTGCCTGTACTAGCGCAGCCTGCCAGCATTCCTATTCCCACAGTCATGGCCATAGCAACGGATAATAATCTTTTCATTGTCATTGTAAATTCCCCTTTTCTTTTTTAAATGAACTTGACTATGACTCACCAATAAGTTGTTTTTATTTTAAAGATGCCATAATCAAGTTTAACACTCTGTGAATTTCAATTTGTGAAAAATGCATATTTTTTTTGTAATCTATCAATATTATATATCACAATTAGCTATAAGTAAAATTCGTAATGATTAGCTTTCTATTAAAATAATTAAGAGTTCTAATTTAGCGTACCAGACAAGGCCTTTTAGGATCAAATTTCCAACCTGGGATCAAATACTGCATCCCCATAGCATCATCTCTGCCTCCCAGACAGTTCGCTTGATATACTTCATGAGCTTTTAAAATCTGCTCCATATCAATATCAATACCTAACCCCGGCTTCTTAGGAATCTCTATAAAACCATCTTTAATCTGAAGTGGCTCTTTGGTCAAACGTTCTGCCCCTTCCTGCCATATCCAATGGGTGTCAATAGCATTAATAGATCCTGGAACGGCCGCCGCTGCATGAGTAAACATAGCAAGAGAAATATCAAAGTGATTATTTGAGTGCGATCCCCATGTTAAACCAAACTCATTACACATCTGCCCTACTCTTACAGAACCTGACATCGTCCAAAAATGCGGATCTGCTAAAGGGATATCTACCGACTGTAACATAATTGAATGACTCATTTCCCGCCAATCTGTAGCAATCATATTAGTGGCTGTAGGTAAACCCGTGGCTCTTCTGAACTCTGCTAGCACTTCTCTTCCTGAATAACCATTCTCTGCCCCACAGGGGTCTTCACAATAGGTCAAAATACCATGCATATCCTTACATAGTTTAATGGCATCTTTGAGCAGCCATCCGCCATTTGGATCTAATGTAATTCTAGCCTCTGGAAAAGCTTCTTTTAATGCTTTAATCGCCTTAATTTCTTCTTTACCTTCTAACACTCCGCCTTTTAATTTAAAATCCTCAAAACCATATTTTTCTTTTGACGCTCTTGCTAAAGCAACTATCGCTTCTGGTGTCATGGCTTCTTCATGACGTATACGATACCATTCACACTCGCTGTCTAATTCTTCATCATAAGCCAAATCTGTTTTCTTTCTATCTGCGATATAAAATAAATACCCTAACATTCTAACCTTATCTCGTTGCATCCCATCACCCAATAAGGCTGCAACCGGTACATTAAGATGCTTACCTAACAAATCTAAAAGTGGTGCTTCAATAGCTGTCAAAACATGAACACCAATCCTAAGGTCAAAGGTCTGATTACCTCTTGTATCTTCCTCTCCCTTTTTCTCTAGCTC
>JARBTY010000085.1 GCA_029239935.1 Clostridia bacterium
CTGGCGCTTTAGTAGATGAACATCCTGCTAATAAAGCTGCTGATAGTGTTAAAGATAATATTAATACTTTAAGTTTCATTTAAAATATCTCCTTTAATTTTACGCATGAAATATAAAAATTTATTTTATAAGCATAAGTGTATCACTATGATAAAAAAATGGCAAGCAAAATGTTGAGACATAAACTCGAAAAATAGGTGAGAATATCTTAATTTGTCTCATTGTAGTATAAAGGTGATGAATTACCGTAGATCGATGTAGTCAAAAGATTAAGATTATGCTACTATTTAAATAAGATTAGTTGTTGAGAATGTTCTGGTTTTCGGTTGAAGGGAGAAAAAAAGATATGAGAATTGTTAGCGTATCTCACTTAAAAGGACATGAAATCCTTGGAAAGCAAATTTATAATGAATTGGATAGGGTTTTACTTAATGCGGGAGTAAAATTGACGCCTTTTTATATCGAAAAGATTAAAGCGATGGGGATTCATTCAGTATATATTGATGATGAACTATCAAAGGATGTAGTCATTGAAGAAAATATTTCTGAAAAGACAAGACAAATGAGTAAACGGGCTGTGAAAGAAATGGTGGAAAGCTATTGCCGTGGAGGAAAAACTGATGACAGCAGTGTTAAAAATTCAGTGGAATCTATACTTGAGGACGTGTTGTCCAATAAAGATGTTTTGATAAATGTTGAACAAATAAGTGCCAGTGATAACAATATATATGCCCATTCAGTAAATGTCAGTGTACTCTCTACCATAATAGGCACACATATGGGGTACAATATGTCAAAGCTTAAGGATCTGGCCACTGGGGCATTGCTCCATGACATTGGCAAAATAAGCATGATGAATGATAAAAAGCTTATAGGAGAGTTTAAGACTCAGGTTGAACGGGATAAGTATATTATGAGTATGCACCCAAAGGTTGGTTATGATTTATTAGGAGAACAGCGGGTTTGGAACGCTCATGTAAAGGTAGCGGTATTAATGCATCATGAAAGAAGTGACGGTAGTGGGTACCCTATGAGATTAAAAGGCGATGAAATCAATCAAATGGCAAAAATAGTAACCATATGTGATGTATTTGATAATTTGATATCAGATAGAAATAAAGAGGGAAGTAAAACGGTATCTGAAGCTATTGAGTACCTGGTAGGTATGAGTAATATTTATTTTGACGTAGAAATGGTAAGGAAATTTACAATGAACATAGCTGCTTTTCCTACCGGGAGCGCCGTTCTTTTAAGTTCAGATGAAAAGGGCTTAGTCGTAAGCCAAAACAATTCAATGCCAACCAGGCCCATAGTTAAGATTATATGTGATAAAGCTGGCAAACTGCTTTCGCAGCCTTATGAGATTGATTTATTAAAAGAATTAACGCTTTTTATTGCTAAACCTTGTGAACTTTAAAATTTGGAGGCAACTTTATGGAGGAGAAAGATAACTTTACAGATTTTACAAGCTATGCTGATGATCTGAAATTAGTTCATAATGCTTTTATAAGATTGTTAAATGTACATAGTCTTAACTATCAGACAGAGTTAAAAAAGACATTGGAAGAAATTGGAGTACTCTTTGATTTAGATAGAATTTTTATTTACTACTTTTCTGCAGATCCTACTTTTATGCAAATAGAATCTCAATGGCACAAAAAAGGCATAAGACCCAAAAGAGAAAAACAGGAAGAAGAAATAGTTTATGCTCTGCCATGGCTCATGCGTAGTATTAGGAACAATGAGTTTATTGCAATAAATAATAAAAAAGAAATTCCAGATGAAGCGTTGTTTGAAGCAGAGCTATTTGAGGCTGAGGGGATAAAAGCTTCTCTTACCATTCCATTAAAGGTCCAAAATAACTTAATTGGATTCATAGGTTATGAAAGTTTGTCAAAGTCTATTATCTGGGACAAAAAGCAGGTCGAAATATTAAGGGAAGTTTCAATGCTTTTTTCATCTGTAAGAACCCAAATTGTAAAGGAAAAGGCCTATCAATCAATCGCTAATGGACAGGCCCTTTTACTTAACAACTCGGAGTCACAGATTTGGGCTTTAAGTAATGCGAATTCTTATGAAAGTGTCAATGAGGCCCATGCAGCGTTTTTTGGAAAGTGTAAAGAGGATTTAGAGTACCAGGATTTATACGATATATTTGACATAGACACTGCAAATAAGTTGTCACAAGTTAATTGGGAGTTATTTGAAAAGAATGAGTCCGCAGAGAAAGAACTTGAGATTAAAAACTTTCGAGGGGAAAATAGGCTGCTTCGGATTAAATGTAAACCTCAGAAGGAAGCAACTGGCAACATTAAATACCTTATTTGTACTGCCGAGGATATCACAGAGCAAAGAAAAGCAGAGACCGAACTGTACAAGGCAAAAGAACAGGCAGAAGCCGCGAATATCGCAAAAAGCCAGTTCCTTGCCAATATGTCTCACGAAATAAGGACACCGCTGAATGGCATCTTTGGATTTCTTGAACTATTACAGTTAACACCGCTGTCTTTAGAACAAGAAGAATTTATCCGTGAAGCCAAATCTGCTTCAGAGATATTATTACATCTTATCAGTGATATATTGGATTTTTCAAAGATTGAAGCTAAAAGGCTGAGGCTAGAAGAGATTAGGTTTAACATAAGAACGATTATTGAAGATGCAGCATCACTGCTTGCTCCTAAAGCAACAGAAAAAGGTCTTGAAATTTACACCATGATTAAAGCGGGTGTTCCAGAAGAGGTTATTGGAGATCCATCAAGGCTTAGGCAGGTACTGAACAATCTGATAAGTAATGCAGTAAAGTTTACTAAAGAGGGCGAGATTTCTATTACAGTGGATTGTTTGGGAGAAAAAAAGGGTATAGCCACCCTTGGCTTTGAAGTAAAAGATAGTGGCATCGGCATTCGCGAGGAGCATATTCATACTATCTTCAGGTCCTTTAGTCAAGCAGATGCTTCTACAACCCGGGAATATGGGGGAACTGGGCTAGGACTTGCTATTTGTAACGAACTTGTAAAAATCATGGGTGGTAAAATTTCTGCCCATAGTATATATGGAGAAGGTTCCACCTTTAAATTTAATGTCAAGTTAAAGGTAACAAAAGAGACATCAGAACACCATTTAATGTTCGAAAAGCTTGAGGGTGTTAATCTTTTGATTGTGAATGATAATGAAAATAATAGAAAAAACATGGGTGCCTATTTTGAGGGAACAGCTGTTAAGGTATTTGAAGCTAAGGATGGCGCCAGTGCCATTACGACCATTTTTTCAGCAGCCCCTACTAAAGATAAAATAAGTATCGCGATAATAGATTATCAGATGCCGGATATGAGTGCTTATGAACTTGCAGCCACATTAAAAACAATAGCTTGTGCCAAGGACATTAAGCTCATACTTCTAACCCACATAACACAAAAGGGGGAGGCTCAGGCGGCAAAAGAATATGGCTTTTCATCTTGTTTAGCTAAACCTGTGAGAAAATATGACTTATTTGACTCTGTTGCCCGCGTATTGGGGATAGCCAAGCAAGATAAGGGAGAAATGATAACCAAACAGGGCATTCAAAAGGTCAGGCATCCATTAGAGCCGAGGATTTTATTGGTTGAAGACAATGCGATGAATCGCAAAATACTTATCAGTATGCTCAAAACCCGTAACATGACATGCGATGTGGCGGTAAATGGCAGTGAAGCGTTAAAACTCGTGTTAGAAAAAGATTATGATATTGTTTTTATGGATTGCCAGATGCCGGTAATGGATGGGTATGAATGCACATCTCAAATAAGGCACCTTGAAGCAGATAAAAAGCATACTACAATTGTTGCAATTACTGCTAATGCTATGGAAGGTGATTACGCAAAATGTATTGAAGCTGGCATGGATGACTATATCAGTAAGCCCATCCATTTTGATACCCTGTTTAATATGATAGAAGCGAACACTAAAGAAAGAGAAGATCCAGGCGCTTATAACAACATCATTGCGCATAATATTGATTATTTAATTGAAGCCACTGGACTTAATAAAGAGGATGCAAAAGAAATACTTGCAGACTATATAAAATGTCTGCCTGAGTTACTCTCAGGTATTCAGGATGCTATTTATAATAAAGATTTTAATAAGTTGGCTGGACTTACCCATGAGTTAAAAGGTTCTTCTGGAAGCCTAAGAATTCTTTCTCTTTATGAAGTAGCCATAGAGCTTGAGGCAGCTGCCAAAGAAGAAAAAATAGATGCATGTGTTAGGTTATTTACGCAAATCAAAGATCTGTGTAAATAAGATGTATTTGAAAAGCAATCATTAAATTTAAAAAATGATACATACAAAGGAGATTTTACACATGAAAAAAGTATTAATAGTGGATAATTCATCTTATATGAGAATGTTTGTGAAAAAAATCATCGAAAAGGAAGGTCTCTATACTATTTTTGAGGCGGCAGGTAAGGATGCGGCAATGGCGCTCTTCAAAAGTGAACAGCCAAGTATTGTTATTTTAGATTTAAATATGGCTGAAAATACCATGGAGGGCATGGAGGTACTAACAGATGTCATCAAAATTAATCCTGAAGCAGTTGTAATCATTATATCAGCAGTAGGGCATGAACATATAAAAGATGAATGTATAGCACTTGGAGCTAAATGTTATATTAAGAAACCTATTGATACGAATGTTTTATTAAAGACACTAAAAGAATACGAATAAGGTGATACCATTGTTTTTAACGCATATATTCAAATAGTATTTATAAGTATTCTACAAAACTTCACGATTCCATTAGTATAAGGCGTCGTGATTTTTTTATGACTTTATAGCTTTTATATTGTCGGATAAACAAATAAGTTCTACTAATGTACATAAATAGGTATGGAAATATAATTTGCCGAACTATTCTAAAACAATATAAAATATGATAAAATATTATTTTAATTAAACCAATATCACAAAGAAAAGCGTCAGTAAATGATAAGGAAGGGCAATGCCATGGAAAAAGTAAAAATAAATAAGATAATCATTTTATCTTTCGTGATCCTATTCATACTTACTGTAGTAGCTCTGGCAAATATGAATCGTGACGAAGATCTTGGTATTGTGGAGCAAGTTTCATTAACGCTTTCAGAAGACTGGGTGTTGCACTATGGGGATTTCATGGCGCAAGAAGTTGAGTTGCCGACAGATCTCAATTTGACTCCAGGGGTTGTATATGAGGCTTATAGGAGGCTTCCGAATGTTGACGATAAGATGAATTATATACTGCTTCGCTCCTCCATGCAGGACATGATCGTCTATTTAGAGGATGAAGAAATTTATCATTATGAAAAGCCACAAGATCTAGGGTTTACAAGACCAGTGGCTAGTGTTTGGTTACTGGTTAGACTTCCAAATCATTTTCAAGGGAAGGTATTAAAACTTGTTTTTAAAAGTGAGGTAGATGCTTTTTCGGGGATTATTAATGAAGTCAAACTTGCAGAGCCTTCTACGCTTATTTATAACGTGGTTAAAGATTCATTTGTTGGTTTTGTTGTCTTTTTATTATTGTTTTCCATTGGTATGCTCATCACTATTATTTCGATATTTACCAAAAATGTGGAGGATAATCGTTTTTTATATTTGGGAATGCTCTCGGTAGTATCAAGTATTTGGATTTTATCTGAAGCAAGAATCATGCAATTTTTTACGGGGAACCGCTATATTATTGGAGGTATTAGTTATTTAATGGTACCACTTATGGGTATTTTCTTTTCTCTATATGTTAAAGAAGCAATTCTCATTAAGAATCGGCATAAGCAATTTATGCAAGTGATTTCGGTGAGTTATCTCCTCTTTTTGATTATAACAATCATCTTGCAACTGCTTGGTATAAGTACATTTATTCATTCATTTAAGTTTACCTTTATTGTGATGTTGTTTAACACAGCTGTATTTTTTGTAAGTATAATTTTCGAGCTAGTTATATACAACAACAAAAAGATCAAACAGTTTTTAAAATATATTAGCGTAATTGTCATAAGTGTTTTACTTGAAGGAATTGTTTTTTATAGGCAGCAATTTGATTATACTTCTGATTTTTTACGGCTAGGTATTTTAATCTTTGTCTGCTTACTATTAGTAGACTCTTACAATTATTTAAAGATGAATTTTGAAAAGCAAAAAGAGCAGTATCTTCTTGAAAAACTTGCTTATAAAGACTTTTTAACAAAGGCCTATAACCGAGCAGCTTTTGAACGAGATTTAGAGAGACTTATCAATAAAGACGAAGGCGTTTTTAGATTGGTATTATTAGATCTAAATGAACTTAAATATGTTAATGATCATTATGGACATGCGTATGGTGATGAAGCTATAAAAATTGTCTATAACACAATGAATGAGAGTTTTTCATCCTTTGGTGTATGTTACCGAATGGGAGGGGATGAATTCGCTATTCTCATGGAGGATACGAACGAAGAACTCTTTGAAATGCTTAGTAAGGAGTTTAAAAAGGAGCTTAAACAAGTAGCATCAAAACTTCCATATCCACTGGATGTTGCAGTAGGGACAGATATTTATAGTGTAAAAAAATGGGAAAATTATACGCTGTTCTATCATCAGGTGGATCAAAAAATGTATGAAAACAAGCTTCAAATGAAACAAAAGAGGATAATATAAACAGGTAGATATCACAGGGGAATATTTTAAAATAAAAATCAGCGTATATAGAATGCACAAATTGTTAAAAAATAAACAATAATTTATGTAAAATTTGTATAAAAAGAACTTGAAAACTAAAAAAGGATATGTTATGATGAGTATAAATTAATAGCGTGCCTGGGAGATAAGAGCAGGGTTATAGCAACTACGAGTTGTTTTATAATTCTGTTTTTTTTGTGGGTAAATTTTAATTTTAAAAAAGCATTTTGTGTAAGTAGGGATTAAGGAGGAATAGTATGCGCAGCCCATTTATAGAGGCTATTGAAGATAGTCCGATTATAGCAGCTGTAAAAGATATGAAAGGGTTAGAAAAATGTTTGGATTCAGACACGGGTGTTGTCTTTATATTATTTGGAGATATCTGTAATATTACAGATATTGTAGATAAAGTGAAAAGCAGAGATAAAATGGCTATGGTTCATATTGATTTGATTCATGGATTAAGCGGCAAGGATGTGGCACTGGATTTTATTAAAACACAGACAAAAGCTGACGGTATTATTACAACGAAACAACCGCTCATAAAACATGCGAATGAAATAGGACTGTATACAGTGCTTCGTTTTTTTGTCATTGATTCCATGTCACTTCTTAATATAGAAATGTTAAAACATCATACTTATCCGGATGTTATCGAAATTTTGCCAGGGATTATACCAAAGGTTACTAAGAAAATCTGTAGTTTGAGTCCTGTACCTGTTATTGCAGGAGGACTTATTACGGACAAGGAAGATGTTATGGCGGCTTTAGCTGAAAATGTCATCTCCATTTCAACCACTAATCAGAACCTTTGGTTTTCCTAGGGTAAATTGATTGGGTACTTAAACAGAATTTAAGGGGCTGTCGCATTAAGAATAAATACTACAATATATTGCGTTGATTTAAAATTAGCAGAGCAACATATTGTATGTAAATTCCTTAGTGTGACACCCTCCTAAAGAAACCGAGCAATCGGTAAATAAAGACACAGGGGGTATCAAATATGTCAAAGTATGTAATGGCTTTAGACGCAGGAACAACAAGTAATAGGTGCATCTTATTTAATGAGAGAGGGGAAATGTGTAGTGTAGCGCAAAAAGAATTCACACAATATTTTCCAAAGCCAGGCTGGGTAGAACATGATGCTCATGAAATCTGGTCATCACAGCTAGGTGTAGCTGTTGAAGCAATGACTAAAATAGGTGCAACTGCAGCGGACATTGCAGCAATTGGTATTACAAACCAAAGAGAAACAGCTATTGTGTGGGATAAGGAAACTGGAGAACCAGTATACCATGCGATTGTGTGGCAATGCCGCAGAACTTCTGAGTACTGTGATTCTTTAGTAGCAAAAGGTTTAACAGATACCTTCAGACAAAAAACCGGACTTGTTATTGATGCTTATTTCTCAGGAACAAAGGTTAAATGGATCTTGGATCATGTGGAAGGTGCGAGAGAGCGGGCAGAAGCGGGCGAACTACTCTTTGGTACAGTTGAGACATGGCTCATATGGAAATTAACCAAAGGAAAAGTACATGTTACAGACTATTCTAATGCTTCAAGAACCATGCTCTTTAATATTCAGGAACTCAAATGGGATAAAGAAATTTTGGAAGAACTGGGTATTCCAGAATCTATGCTTCCAGAAGCAAAACCTTCAAGCTGTGTATATGGTGAAGCAGATTCAAGCTTTTTAGGTGGTGCGATCCCTATTGCTGGTGCAGCGGGGGATCAACAGGCAGCATTATTTGGTCAAACCTGTTTTACTGCAGGAGAAGCTAAAAATACATATGGAACGGGCTGCTTTTTGCTGATGAACACAGGAGAAAAACCTGTATTTTCCAGCAATGGTTTGGTTACAACGATAGCTTGGGGGCTTGACGGCAAAGTGAATTATGCACTCGAAGGCTCTATATTTGTAGCAGGGGCAGCGATTCAGTGGCTGCGCGATGAAATGAAACTGGTTGATTCGGCACAAGACTCTGAATATATGGCAGGGAAAGTAAAGGATACAAACGGATGTTATGTGGTACCTGCTTTTACAGGACTTGGTGCCCCTCACTGGGATCAATATGCAAGAGGTACTATTGTAGGGCTGACAAGAGGGGTTAATAAATACCATGTCATCCGTGCAACGCTAGAGTCTTTAGCTTATCAGGTTAATGATGTATTAAGTGCGATGAAAGCGGATTCGGGTATTGAGTTATGTGCGCTAAAAGTAGACGGCGGCGCAAGTGCGAATAATCTCTTGATGCAAATGCAGTCAGACATGATAGGAGCACCTGTTAATAGACCTAAGTGTGTAGAAACAACTGCGATGGGTGCAGCTTATTTGGCAGGACTTGCGGTGGGGTATTGGGGAAATAAAGAAGAGGTTCTTAAAAACTGGCAGATTGACAAAGTATTTGAGTCACAAATAACCGAAGAGGATAGAGAAGCTAAGATAAGAGGATGGAACAAAGCAGTAAAATATGCTTATGGATGGGCGAAAGAAAACTAATACTTAATAAAATCAGGGGGAATTGCATATGTTAATATTTATTGCTGAAATACTAGGTACAATGCTTCTTATCTTACTTGGGGATGGTGTTGTTGCCAATGTCATCTTAGATAAATCCGGTATGAAGGGCGGAGGTTCTGTTCAAATCACCATAGCTTGGGGTCTTGCGGTATTAGTTCCTGCATTTATTTTTGGTACAGCTTCAGGAGCACATTTTAACCCGGCTTTAACACTTGCTTTGGCATTAGAAGGCAGTGTTGCTTGGGGGATGGTTCCGATTTATGTTGCAGGGCAGTTTATAGGGGCATTTTTAGGAGCTGTTTTAGTTTATATCTTATTCAAAGGACAATTTGATGCAACAGAAGATCCAGCCACAAAACGCGGCGTATTTTGTACAGCACCTGCTGTACCCAATACAGGACTTAACCTTTTAAGTGAAGCGATAGGAACCTTTGTATTGGTGTTTGCGATTAAAGGCCTTGGAAATGTTACCAACTGTGCACCAGGAGTAGATAAACTTTTAGTATTTGGTATTATCGTTTCCATTGGTATGTCTTTAGGCGGATTGACCGGGTATGCTATTAATCCAGCCAGAGATTTGGGTCCTCGTATAGCTCATGCTTTACTTCCTATAAAAGGAAAAGGAGATTCAAATTGGGGGTATGCATGGATTCCAGTAGTAGGACCAATTATTGGAGCAGCAATAGCAGTATTGCTTTTTAATGTCATTCCGTGGTAATATAGAGATATAACACAACCAAAGAAGAAAAGATTTCTTTGGTTACAAAAGTGAATAGAAGCGCGGTAGATAAGAGTCAAGCGAAAACAGACACATAAGAGGTCTAAGTTTCGCTTGGCTTTTTTTGTTACTAAAGTTCAAAAATATAAAAGTAAAGGAGCATGCAAAATGACAGATATTATTATTATTGGAGCAGGTGTTGCGGGATGTGCAGTTGCAAGAGAACTTTCGAAATATCAAGTAAAAATCTGTGTTGTTGAAAAAGAAGAAGATGTATGCTGCGGAACCAGCAAGGCTAATAGTGCAATTGTGCATGCAGGTTATGACGCTGCGGAAGGCTCGCTGATGGCAAAGTTAAATGTACAAGGCAATGAAATGATGGAAGCTTTGTCAAAGGAACTGGACTTTTCGTTTCAAAGAAATGGTTCGCTTATCATCTGTTTAAACAAGGAAGACCGGCCAAACTTAGAAAAGCTTTATCAAAGAGGGCTTAAAAATGGTGTAAAGGGACTCCAAATCCTTACAAAAGAAGAAGTATTACAGATGGAGCCAAATGTTAATGAGAATATTGAAGGCGCCCTATATGCACCAACGGGCGGTATTGTTTGTCCTTTTGGGCTGACAATCGCACTTGCAGAAAATGCCTATGATAATGGTGTTGAATTTAAATTTAATACTGAAGTGTTAGATATTATAAAAGAGGATGGCTTTTATCAGTTAAAAACAAATCAAGGAACTTTTGAAGCCAAATATGTCATTAATGCAGCAGGTGTTTATGGAGATAGATTCCACAATATGGTGAGTAAGCATAAGATCCATATTACGGCGCGCAGGGGGGATTACTGTCTGCTGGATAAATCAGTTGGCGATTATGTGAGCAGAACTATTTTCCAAGTGCCTACCAAGTATGGAAAAGGGGTTTTAGTGACACCCACTGTTCATGGCAACCTGCTTGTAGGTCCGACAGCCATTGATATTCAGGATAAGGAAGCGATAGAGGTCACTCAGGAGGGGCTTAGTGAGGTGATTGCCAAAGCCAATCATACAGTGAAAAATCTGCCTATTCGCCAGGTCATTACCTCTTTTGCAGGACTTAGAGCCCATGAAGATGGCCATGAGTTTATTATCGGAGAGGTGGAGGACGCAAAAGGTTTTATTGATGTAGTGGGCATTGAATCCCCAGGGCTCAGCAGTGCACCTGCAATTGGGGTGATGACAGCTGATATTCTGCAGCGTCTGATGCAATTAGAAAAGAAGACTTCTTTTATAGGAACAAGAAAAGGTATTACGCACTTTAGTGAGTTAACGATGGAAGAGAAAAACAAGTTGATTCGTCAAAAACCGGCGTATGGCAATATCATTTGCCGTTGTGAAATGATAACAGAGGGAGAAATTTTGGAGGCTATTCATAGGCCGCTGGGAGCAACCACCCTAGATGGTATAAAAAGAAGAACAAGAGCTGGTATGGGCAGGTGTCAAGCTGGGTTTTGTGCACCAAAGACCATGGAGATTTTAAGCAGGGAGCTACAACTAGATCTAACACAAATTACAAAGGCTGGAAAAGCATCTCAAATCGTGGTGGGACATAATAAGGACAAAAACTTATAAGGAGGGGGCGTGCATGGTGACGTATGACATTGTGATAGTTGGAGGAGGCCCAGCTGGACTTGCAGCAGCT
>JARBTY010000339.1 GCA_029239935.1 Clostridia bacterium
CTCTGAAAGAAGACTGGAAAGGATGGTTAATCCGGCCTTAAGTGAGGGACTTCCTGCTTTTTTAACAAAACACGGCGGTTTAAACTCCGGTTATATGATGGGTCAGTATAGTGCGGCTTCTATGGTTTCGGAAAATAAGGTATTGGCCCATCCTGCCAGTGTAGATTCTAGACCAAGTTCAGCAAATCAAGAAGACCAGGTCAGTATGGGGACGACCGCAGCAAGGAAGAGTGTTATGATTGTTGAGAATACGTTATCAGTGTTAGCTTTTGAGCTGATGGCAGCGGTACAGGGTGTTGATTTAAGAGGGGGAGAGCCTTCGCCAATGAACAAAAAGGTCTATGATATCGTAAGACGGGACATTGCATACTTGGATATAGACAGGGAATTAAGAATAGACATAGCTCAAATTAATGAGTTAGTAAGAAGCGGAGAGATACAGGAATGTGTAATGAAAGTATTGAAGGATTTCAAATAGTTACAGGACTACATTAAAGTGATAAATTAAAATTGGCTCGCCAGCATAAATAGGGTATAATAAATGAAAAGCCTTAGGAGTGATAGTGAGGATATTCAGATGAAGTTACTGCTTAATAAAGAAACCAAACAACCTATTTATAAACAGATTGCAGATCAATTAGATGAGGCCATTAGAAAAGGGATATTAAAAGAAGGGGAGCAGCTGCCTACAGAACTTCAATTATTACAGGAGTATGCTATTGCACAAGGTACGATAAAAAAAGCCTATCAAGAGCTGCAAGACAGAGGATTAGTTATAAAAATTCAAGGCAGGGGAACTTTTGTAACACAAAAAAGTACCCTGGAGGCTAGGGCTGAAGCAGAAAGACTTATAAAAAATACTTTTATAGAGTTTGAGTCTTTAATTTTAACAGACAAAGCTAAGGTTTATAAAATTTTCAGAGGAAAGCTAAGGGAACGTTTTGAACGGAAAAAAGTAGTTAAAGCAGCCCTGATTGACTGTTCACCGGAAGTGCTGGCGACTATAGCGTATCAAATTTCAGATATAACCTATCTGCAAGTGGTGCCGTTAGAAATCGATGAAGTATTAGAGAATAAACATTTGCTTGAGGGTCGCTTTGATTTTCTTGTAACAACCGAGGCGCATTATAGAGAACTGGCAGGGTTTGTCTCAAAAGATAGGTTCTATATTGAAAAACTTAGTTTATCAGTCAGTAAGTCTACAGTAACGCGGCTTGTAAAAATAGAGGAACAAATGTCTATAGGGATACTTTACCGGAGTGCACATTTTCTGGGAAATATTTGCAAGACCTTAAAAAGGCTGGATAGAAACAATGAATTTATAGCCAGCCAGTACAATGAGCACACAATGGGTATGGAGCGTATTAAAGAAGATACTCATGTGCTGATTGTTCCACCTGACTATTTAAAAACATGTTCCCAAACACTGCTTGAAGAGATTATGGCCTATGAAAAAGAAAATAAAACGCTTTTGGTTTTTGAATATATGGTTGACAAAGGTTCCTTGGTTCATCTTGAAGAAAAAGTTTGTAAATGTTATAACGAGAAGAAATGGGGGAAAAGCTAAATGGATTTTCAGATCGATTCACAGCAGAATACGCCCATATATAAACAAATTACAGAGCAGTTTGATCAAGCGATTCAGAAAGGCACTTTAAAACCAGGTCAGAGACTACCAACAGACAGAGAACTGAGCAGCCAGATAGGGGTGTCAAGAGGAACTATTAAAGCGGCCTATGAGGAGCTGACGCGGATGGGAAAAATCCAGAAGACTCAGGGCAAAGGGACCTTTATAGCAGGAGGGACGCAAGGTAATGAAAATAAATATATAGAGGAAATGCTAAAAAAACTCTTTGATAAAATAGAATTAGTGGATATGATAGAAGAAGAGGTTGATCAGATAGCTAGGGACTGCATTTGGCAAAACTTAAAAAACGAAGAAAAAATAAAAATAGCTTGGGTAGACTGCAGCTTAGAACTACTCCAAGAGACTAAAAAACAAATAGAAAAGAATGTGCCAGTGGAAGTCACCACTTATGTGCTGGATGAGGTAATGGAGGCGAAAAGCCTGCCGGATGAGAGATATGACTTTGTGGCTACAACCCTAAGGCATTACCCCGATCTTGTTAACTGTTTAGATGAAAAGCCTATGGTCATAGAGAGGGTGTCTCTTCGTATTGCTGATGACACACTTAAAGAATTCGTAAAGATTGAAAATACCAACAAGGCGGCCATTTTTTACAAAAGTACACCTTTCTTGAAGTTGATCCAAGACCACTTGGACGAATTTGGCATAGCAGCTTGGCAGGAAGGTTACGCTATTGAAAATGAAATAGATGCTTTTATAGAAAAGATAGAGGCGTATCAATGTGTTATTGTCCCTTTTAATGAAAACCAAGAACATCTAGCGGCTTTACTAGAGCGGTGTAAAGAACGAGGTATAACTGTCATTGAATTCAAATACCACTTAGACAAAGGGTCACTACACCACCTTGAGGAGCGGGCAATGACCTGTTGGTTTGAGAAAGCATTGCAATAAGGCGTAAGCACTTACTGCATTTAAGAATAGGAGAAAAAAGAATGAATCAAAATAAAGAAGAAATTTTAAAAGAGATTTTA
>JARBTY010000086.1 GCA_029239935.1 Clostridia bacterium
GTTGGCAGTTCTCCTGCCAGCTGCGCAGTAATATTTTCTATTCGCTCCCTTACAAAGTTAATGATAGAACCAGAACTACCCATCATACCGCCGCCAGGTCCCCCCCGCATCCCTTCACCTCGTTCTGGTCTGTCACCATTCTCATTACCTTCTGGCCTCTCTGGTCTGTCACCATTTTGAAAACCTTCTGGGAAATCAGGAGGTGCCTGCATCCCCTCTCCATTTGGAGGCATTTGCTGATCGTTTGGAGGCTGCATCTGACCGCTTGTCGGTGTCTGCGGATCTTCTTGCGCCACGCTGCTTTCATTCTGTACTTCTGTACTAGCCGCTTGTGGGATATTACTCATACTGGCTTCCTGAGTCTCAGAATAAGTTATGGCCGCTTCAAACTGTTCCATTGTATAAAACTTTGTAGGATCTGCTTCTACATAAGGTCTTATAAGGTCTGCAAGATTTTCAACCCTTCCTTCGAACCCATCTAGATAGTTAAGCAATTCTTCTATATAGCCATGATACTTCTCTTTATATTCTTCTACCGCCAATAGATTTTTAATAAGAGGCAGGTTATCAATATTCACTCCCGATACAGGCTCATCAATAGGAATAGTTGTTTGACTTCCTCCTCCTCCAAAACCAGCTATAGACATATTGTAATCCCATGGAATAACCGTAAATTTCCCATCCTGACCATAGAGATAATAGTTATGTGACATGTTGCCACTGTAGCTGTCATAGTTACCAAGCACTGTATTAGCTGCAATATACTTTAAAGCACTCTCTACATCCAGCACTTCTTCAATATTTCCTTTTTCACCGCTTGGCATTTCATTAAGTATTTTTATGAATGCCTTAAGATCTGTTTTGGTTTCATCTTCTCCTAGCTTTAACTCACTTTTTTCATACTCACTGCCCTCTTCATATTGAAGTGTACTGCCCTGCTCTTGTTTGTAAAGATTACCTGTACTATCTTCAAAGTTTCTTTCTACAAAGCTGTCATCTGGTGCTTCTACACATAAGTAAAAGCCATAGAGTTCTCCGTTGATATAGATATTTACAAACGTTGTAAGGGGCACATCTGCACCTATTTCTCTTAGCGCCTCATAGCTTAAGTACTCTCTCATATAAGAAGCATCTGAATACATATTGTTAAGGACAAACTCATCAAGGCCTAAAAGACTTTGGTCTTCTACATATTTATCCAGTTTGATTCTAAAGCTATAACGATCTGAATCGCTGTCCGCCACCGACCGCAGTGTAGAGTTGCCTTTTGTCCTAAAGCCTACATTCTCGACTTTCACGCCGTCTACAGTTACTGATGCACTTTTATACTCTTCTGCCAGTGGGTCACTTAACATACTTTCCCAATCTTCTTCAGCAACATCCACATGGATATCTAGAACCTTATCCTTTTCAAACAGCGTTTCATACCCACTCTCTTCACTTGATAACTCCGCTTCAGCCGTTTCCTCGATGCTTGGAAACTCTGTACTTGCTGATGCCTGCGTATTGGCACAACCTATCATGCTAAATGTAAGAAGCACTGCGGCCAGTCCTGCAGTCAACACTTTTTTTAGTTTTATATTTTTCATTGCTATTCTTCCTTTCACTTTTTAATTTGGATAACTGTTATTTATATCTTCAATACCCCCTCACCCTAATGGCTTGGGTTAATAAGCCTGTGCATCAGCTGTCATAGACAAAGTAATATTAAGATTGCCATTTCTGCAACGCAGCTCATCTAAAAACGCTTTTTGACTTTTTTCATGATCCATCGTTACAATATACACCAATTCATATAGACTTCCTAAGTCTGTTGTTTTGACCTTTTTAAGTTCATACGCTACTGTAAAAGCTTCAAATATATCATCAAAGGCACCTTCATAATCAAGATCCTCCGGAATCACTATTTTTAAGATTTTTTGCAAAGATTTTTTTGCTCCAAAGTTAAAGAAACTGAGCATTATCATAAGGAAACAAAGCACTACTGTAAATAAGACAGCATAGCCATAAAATCCAACCCCACAGGCAAGGCCTGCCGCCATGGTGAAAAGCACATAAGCAATGTCCTTTGGATCTCCTGGGGCACTTCTGAATCTAATAATGGAAAAAGCACCAGCTAAACTGAAGGCCCTTGCCACATTGCTGCCAATCAGAAGGATAATAATAGCAATAACTGTTGGGACAAGGATAAGGGTAAGGGAAAAATTTTGTGAATAACTGCCTTTATTGGCTGTACGTATATAAGTTAAACTTATAAGTCCTCCTAAAGCAAAAGATACTCCAAGGGTTAAAATGGCACTGATTAAAGATAGGGTTGTATTATCTATTGTGCTGCTGAGTATTGTTTCAAACATAGGCCCTTTCTCCTCTCATTCTCATAGTGTTTAAAAGCATCCTTTTATGCTCTGTACCATACTTAGAAAAGCTGGTTTTATAGGCTTTGTGTTCTGCCAGTATTTTAGACAGCCATAGGGGGATACTATTTTCTGCTTTGACTTCCATCAGCCATATACCAGGCTCTAATAGACTTTCACCATAATCTCCTTTTTCAAGCTTTAAGTCATATCTTCTTGTTCTGATGTTGGTATCAAAGGTTATTCTCAAATCTCTGCATGCTTTGCTGAACATGGCATGTCTGTCATACGCCAGATAAAGCTTAGGTTCCAGTTCATATCTGTCTAAAAAGTACTCGATTTCATTTAAAACCTGCTTATTCATATAGGGCTTAAGCTCTGGTTTTTCTCCAGAACTTAAAAAGTCATAGGCCTCATCTAATCTCAACGTTGTCCTTCTTTTGTTAACCACCCCGCAAACTTTCTTTTTGATTTCTACATATACCTTTTGGTTCTCTTCCGGAACTCCATATGCCCTAAGGCGTAGTTTCTCCTTGTATTTAGGCTTGGCTAGTGAACTTCTTATCAGGTGATTATCTCTTGTATCGTAGTAAATATTGCTGATGGTATAAAACCCATTACTTTTATTAAATTCATCTTGCTCCATATAGTCATTCAGTTTCTCCTTGATGTTTTCATAAGTTGCTTCATCAAGTAAAAACTTATTTTCATATCTGTTAAAAACTTCTATTCCCATAGCACTTTGCTCCTCTCATCGACTTTCTAAAACTTTTAGCGGCTTATCTGGCTGCTAACTTGATTTCATTTTACAGACTCAACCTTAAAGCAACCTTAAATATTTAACATGGAACTAATCCTTTATAAATTTCTCATGTTTAAGGTTACTTTAAGGGTGTTATGCTATAATCATAAAAAAAGCTCATAAAATGGAGGTTATGCTATGCGGTTATTAATAGTTGAAGATGAAATTCATTTAGCTGAAGCCTTAGTTCAGATTTTAAGGAAAAATAATTATACAGTAGATGCCTCATATGACGGAGAAGCTGGACTCGATAATGCCTTAAGTAATATTTACGACCTTATTCTCTTGGATATTATGCTGCCTAAAATGGACGGTATCAGCTTACTTAAGGCCATTCGTAAAGAAGGGATTGCAACACCAGTTATACTGCTTACTGCTAAAGGTGAAATCTCTGATAAGGTGGTTGGACTTGACAGTGGTGCAGACGATTATCTTGCTAAACCTTTTGCAACAGAAGAACTCTTAGCAAGGATTCGTGCTATGTCCAGAAGAAAAGGGGAAGTTTTACCGGATAATACTTTGAAGTTTGGAGATATTGAGCTGAATACTTCAACCCTCAAACTCTCTACTAACTCCAAAGACGTTAAAATCACTCTAAAAGAAAGTGAACTCTTAGAATTTCTTATACTGAGAAAAAACACTGCTACTTCAAAAGAATCCATTATTGAAAAGTTATGGGGTTTTGATGCAGAAGTTGAACATAATCATGTAGAAGTGTATATCTCTTTTTTAAGGAAAAAACTGACCTTTCTTCGTTCTAAAGTAGGTATCAATACCGTCCGAGGGGTAGGATATATTTTGGAGGTGCAAAGTTAGATGTTCAAACAGCTTAGAAATAAATTCCTCATACTTAACTTGGTAACTATCTCTATTATGATGATGATTGCTTTTGTCTCCATCTATTTGATAACCTATAATAATGTTCATAATGGTATCAACAGAGAATTATACCGCATATCAGATATGAGCTCCAAGATGATGGACAGCCTACAAAAGATACCCCCTCACCCCAATGATGCGCCTCCGCTGCCTGTTTCTAATACAGACTCAGCCCCTAGACGCTTTGTCTCATTTTCTTTAATAATAGACAGCAGCGGCAACATTCTAGATATCTCTTCTATATTTGATATGGATGAAGATTTTTATAAAACTGCTAAAAATACAGCACTTTCTAAGCAGTCCACTACAGGAACCTTCAAATCTGAGGATACCCATTGGACCTTTATGATACGGCCTTATTCTGAGCATTATAAAATAGTGTTTTTAGATATCTCTGCGCAGCAAGGTATCCTTACAAACCTTATCTATACCTTTTTGATTGTGGCACTGGTCATGCTAATCTTTATCTTTGTTATCAGCAAAATCTTTGCCAATAAAGCCATCCAACCAATTCAGGATGCCTTTGACAAACAAAAACAATTTATTGCCGATGCTTCTCACGAGCTCAAGACCCCTCTAGCGGTAATCAATACCAATGTGGATGTCCTTTTATCCAATGGTGACAGCACCATTAGCAGCGAATCCAAATGGCTCTATTATATCAAAAATGAGGCCGAAAGAATGAGTACGCTTACCAATGATTTGTTGTATTTAGCACAAGTAGATTATTCCGAAGCGCAGATGGTCTTTTCCGACTTTAATTTAAGTGAGGCGGTCCTTCATATTATTTTGACAATGGAAGCTGTTATCTTTGAACATCATATTTCTCTCGACTACACCATTGACCCTGATATTATTTTATTTGGAAGCAGTGAGCAGATTAAACAAGTGATCATGATTCTTCTAGATAATGCTGCAAAATATACGGGCAAGCACGGTAGCATCGCTATTACCTTAAAAAAACGGCACAATGCCGTTACCCTATCCGTTACAAACAGCGGTGAAGGTATTCCCGAAGAGGATTTATCTAAAATTTTTAATCGGTTTTACCGTGTTGACAAGGCAAGGTCCAGAGCGGCCGGTGGGTATGGGTTAGGCCTTTCTATTGCTAAAGCCATTGTAAATCAGCATGGAGGTGAAATTTCCGTTACAAGTATTTTGAACAAAAACACTACCTTTGCCTTGGAACTGCCTCTTTCAAAACTCTAGCGTTGTCAAATAGCTATTTCTCGTTATACCTACACAAAAAACTCGGCTGTGCTCAGCCGAGTTTTTTATAGTTTTAAGCTTATTTTATCATGACGCAAATCATCTGGGCCATATGTTCTATTGATACCTGCTTCTCTACTGCACCGATATTAAAGGCCACCTTAGGCATCCCATACACTACAGAGGATTTTTCATCCTGCCCCAGTGTCTTCGCTCCCTTTTCTCTCATCAAAAGGAGCCCTTTTGCCCCATCATAACCCATGCCCGTGAGAATAACACCAATAGCTTTTTTGCCTGCTTCTTTTGCAACTGATTCAAAAAGCACATCTACTGAAGGGCAGTGCCCATTGATTTTGTCATCTTTATAACACTCAACCCTATATCTCTCACCTATCTTTTTAATCTTCATATGTTGGTCTCCCGGTGCTATCAGCACCCGGCCTTTTTCAACATAATCCCCCGTTTCGGCTTCTTTAACTTGAAGTCGTGTTGAAGTATTCATTCTTTCAGCAAACATCCTTGAAAAACCTATGGGTATATGCTGGACGACTACAATACCTGGTACCTGCTCAGGTAAATATCTAAGTACATTGTAAATAGCCTCTGTGCCTCCTGTAGAAGCACCTATAGCTATGATATTATGATTAGTTGATGTTTTAGCATAAACATTTAGTTTATCTAAAACACTTGAAGGTTTTGAATACACTATTTTAGCTGCTGATGCAATCTTTATTTTTATAATCATCTCAGTTATAAAATTTTCAACACTGTTTACTGCATTCACATCAGGTTTTACCACAAAGTCAACTGCACCTGCTCTAATTGCGTCAAATACTGCATGACTTATGGTGCTTACCACAATCACCGGCAAAGGATACTGCGGCATGAGTCTTTGGATAAACTCAATACCATTCATTTTGGGCATTTCTATATCACAGGTCATAACATCTGGCTCATAGCTTATGATTTTATCCCTTGCATCAAAGGGGTCTTTTGCGGTCGCCACCACCTCTATCTGAACATCAGAGGAGATGCCTCTTGCTAATACTTCCCTGAATAAAAGACTATCATCAACTACTAATACCCTTATCCTTTTTCCAAACTGCACTGCTCCACCTCTTTATTCTTTTCTGTATACTGCCGGCATAATATATTTAAATTTTGTTTCTTCACGGTTTAGGGATTCTGAATGTCCGATAAACAAATAGCCCCCATACTCCATTGCATTATAAAATTTATTGACCAGCTTGCGTTTTGTCACTTCATCAAAATAAATCATAACATTTCTACAGAATATCACATGAAACTTATTTTTGAAAGGAAATACCTCATCCATCAGATTAAATTTTCTATATATGATTTCATTTTTTATTTTATCCGTAAAGATAGATTGTTCACTATCCAGCTTTTTAAAATAATTTATCTTCCATTGAGCCGGAAGCGGGGAAATGTCTTCACTTTTATAAATCCCTTTTTGAGCTTCTTCTAGCATTCTGCTTGATATATCCGTTGCTAGTATCTTTGTGTCCCACTGGGCCTTTTGCTTTCCAAAAAATTCATCCATAATCATGGCCAAGGTATAGGGTTCTTCCCCTGAAGAGCATCCTGCACTCCATATCCTAAGATCTTTATGGGCTGTCATGGCCACAAGGCTTGGAAGTACTTTATCTCTAAAATAAAAAAAATGTTCAGCCTCTCTCATAAAAAACGTATGGTTCGTTGTCATTTTATTGATTAATGTTGCTGCTGCCTGTCCTGTTTTATCTGATATCACATATTTATAATACTCTGTAAAATTTTCAAGGTTATTTTCTAAAAGCACATTATAAAGCCTCCCTGTTACCAAGGCTCTTTTTTCTTCCTTTAGATGAATCCCGTAGTTGTCTTTGATATAAGCTGTCAACTGCCTAAACTCTTTATCGGTAATTGTAAACACAAACTGCACCTGCCTTTTTAAAAGCGGAGAGGCTCCTGGCCCACTCCGCTTTAACTCTCTATATACTCATCAATACACTTTACCTCTTTTAGCTGGCTAGTATTTTCCAAATTCATTGTCGCTTAATACTATTTTAGTTTTTCCAGATGCTGCTTCCTTATAGGTATTCTCACTAAAATTTGATTTTTGTTTTTTACTTTCTGACATATTTTCAAGCATTCTTAACACCTCTGGATTGAGTTCATCAAGGCTGCTATAGGACTTAACATTTTGTTTCAGCTTGAACTTATTAACCATTTCTTTCAAAAGTCCTGCTTGACTGGAAAGCTCCTCACTTGCTGCTGCACTTTCCTCTGAGGTCGCTGAGTTGGTTTGAATAACTTGTGATACCTGCATAATTCCTTGGTTAATCTGTCCAATACCTGAGGCCTGTTCATTGGAAGCGATGGCAATGTTATTTACAAGATTTGCTACCTTTTCAATACCACCTACGATTTTGCTGAGGGCATCTGCTGTCTCCCTAGCAATCTTAGTGCCTCCCTCAACCTTTTTAATAGAACCTTCAATCATATCAGTGGTCTCTTTGGCCGCATTTGCTGAACGAGCGGCTAGATTTCTGACTTCTTCCGCCACTACCGCAAAGCCTTTGCCATGTTGTCCCGCTCTTGCCGCCTCAACTGCTGCATTTAATGCAAGAATATTGGTCTGAAATGCTATTTCATCAATAACTTTTATAATTTTTGAGATATTCGCTGAGGACTCATTGATGGCTTCCATGGCCTGAAGCATCTCTTGCATCTGTGTATTGCCTTGCACGGCATTGGATTTGGCCGTTTCAGCCAGTTCATTAGCCTGATTGGCATTTTTTGCATTTAAATCTGTTTGTGAAGAGATCTCTTCAAGTGATGCGGTCAGCTCCTCAACCGAAGTGGCTTGTTCTGTGGCTCCCTGTGACAAAGCAATACTTGAGTCTGATACCTGCTTCGAGCCGGCTGCTACCTGCTCCGAAGCGGAGGCAATATTCGTCAGTACTTCATTATTTCTCTTCACCATTTCGGCGAGTTTTTTACCTAAAAGATCGTTTTCTGATTTAACGGCAACTTCTATGGTCAGATCTCCAGACGCTATCCTTTCAGCTGCCATTGCTTGTCCCCTAATATTTGCGATCATCCTGCCAAAAGACTCCGCAAGGCTTCCGATCTCATCCTTGGTATCTGCCTGAACATTGACATCTACATCCCCTATGGCCAGTTTATTTGCTGCTTCCACCATTTTATTAACTGGCTTACTTATAATACGGGATATAAACACGCCTAGTATAATAGCAATTAATACACCTGCAACAACTAATATACTCATTGTTATGGTAGCAGTACTTGCAGCAGCATCGTTTGCTGCTGAGGCTTGCCTGGCTGAATCTGTTTTTAATTTCATCAGTTCATCGGTTAACCGTTGAATCTCACCTGTTATTTGTGTAGCTCTGCTGCTAGTTAAGAGGTCGTAGACCTGATCCATTTGATTGGCTTGAACGTCACTTATTACTTCATCCCGAAATACATTAAAGCTATTGAGTGCTTGCTGCAGTGCGTCAAAATTCGTGCGCACATCGACACCTATTATTCCAGCTTCAAATTTAGACATATCCTCTAAAATTGTTCTATCTAAGTTCTTAAGATCATTTAAAATCTCTTGCTTCTTGCTTTCATCTTTTTGTATATATAGTTCCCTTAAGTCTACACGCGCTCTCTGATAATTCCTTGCCACATTGGCCAAATCTGGCATGGTTGCAGTATGATTTTCATACATTTGTGTATCTAAGGCGTTTATCTTCTGTATATTTATAATGCCCACAATACCCACGATCCCTGCTATTATAGCTACTGTTATAAAACCAATGATTAACTTTGCTGCAACCTTCAAATTATAAAACCATTTCATCCTTAGTGTCTCCTTTATAAATTAATTTTAGCTGTTTCTTCACAGCCTTCACTTAGATTTTCCAGTTCATCTTCTGTAAGCAGCTTCTCACAGTCGAGCAGCAGCTTCACATCATTTCCTGACTTCCCAATATTTTTGATATATCTATTATTAAAACCCTTATTCATTTTTGGGGGTTCCACAATCCCTTCTTCAGGAATTGTAAGCACCTCTGAAACTGTATCTACAATCAGCCCTATGGAGATTTCTTTAATATCTACCACAACAATACACGTTCTGTCATTATAGGCCCTAGGATCCTTTTTAAAACGCAACCTAACATCCATGACCGGGATGATCTTACCCCTCAAATTGATAATCCCCTTCACATATTCTGGGAGCTCCGGTATCTCAGTGATGGCTTGAATTCCTATAATCTCCGTAACATACTTAATCTCTATGCCATAGCTCTCTTTACCTAATGAAAAGGTCAAAAACCTACCGGTTTGGGTGTCCTCCTCCATATCCATAATATTTTCAACTGACTCTGCCATATGGTTATTTCCTCCTACTCGCCTGTTTATCTATGTTAAGAGTCTGAACCCTACTATTGGATTGCAGATTCTATATGTCCCCTATCTCTAAACAATAATCTTTTATAAACCTATCATGCCTGCTATATCCAAAATCAAACTGATACTTCCATCTCCTAATAGGGTACAACCGGCAAGCCCTTTTATTTTTTTAATTTTTTTGATGTACTCAGGTAGCGCTTTGACCACCACTTGCTGCTGACCCAAAAGTTCATCTGCAAAGATACAAAGTGTTTTATCCTCCTGCTGTGCCATGATAATGATCCCTTTATAAATCTGAGTAATACTTGTCTTGACCTTGAAATGTTCGTGTATGCGAAGCACAGGATAGCACTGTCCTCTTACCATAATCATTTCATTCCCCTCAGGGTCCGTAATGATATCACCTTCTTTGGGCCTAAAAGATTCTTTAATGGAAACCGTTGGTATCGTGTACCTAGCATCTCCTACTTTTATATTCATTCCGTCAATAATGGCGAGTGTCAAAGGGATTTTTAATGTAATTGTTGTTCCTTTGTCCGGAATACTATCCACAGAGACGGTGCCTCCAACTGTTTCAATATTTTTGGTGACTACATCCATACCTACTCCGCGTCCTGAAAACTCTGTAATATTCTCCTTTGTTGAAAAACCCGGAAGAAATATGAGATTAAAAATTTCCTTGTCTGACATTTCAGTTTCTGACTTATGTACTAAACTGTTCTCTTTTGCCTTTTTTAAAATTCTTTGTTTATTTAATCCCTTTCCATCATCCCTTAAAATAACAAGTACGTCACTTCCGGCATTTTTAGCTTCTAAAGTGATAGTCCCCGCCTGCGTTTTACCTCTTGCTACCCTGTCTTCTGCAGATTCAATACCATGATCTAGGGCATTTCTTACGAGATGCATCAGGGGGTCTGAGATGTGTTCAATGATATTTTTATCTACCTCTGTTTCTTCACCTATAATTTCAAGTCTTACTTCTTTACCCAGCTTTTTACACATATCCCTGACTACACGATGCATTTTGTGAAAGGTCGCTGAAAGAGGTACCATCCGTATGGCCATCACCATATCCTGCATTTCACTGGTTATTTTGGTAAGCTGCCTTGCTGCCTTTTGAAAATTATCCAGTTCAAGTCCTTCTAAATCTGGATTTTGTATGACCATCGCCTCTGCAATAACCATTTCTCCAACTAAGTCCATCAGTTTGTCAAGCTTAGGCACACTAACACTGATGATACTCTGTTGTACAACAGCTGGCTGTGTTTCTCTTGGCGTATACGCCTCCCCTGATTTATGCATAATCTCTTCTTTTAGTATGACTTCTTTATTTGAGTCACTCATTTCTATAAAAGTTTTTTCAGTTGGTGCTTGCCCATTCTTAAAAAATTGTTGTTCCTTACTATCTTCCTCTAATTGTATAAGCTGCAATTCTCTAAGGAAGATCGTCTGTTCAAAAAACTCATGTATCTTCTCATAGGAATATTCCGTTCTGAATATTATTTTGAACCCATCTTGTCTGATATACTCTATACTGTCATCATTTTCAAGTATATTTTCAGGTTCATAAAAAACCTCATTCGCTAGAGCACTTAAATTTCTGATAAGTGTATAGGCCCGTATATTTTCCATCTCACAGCCCGGTTCAAAGTATATGATTGCCTGAAATACATTTTTGTGCCCACAGACCTCTGTATCATTATCCTGCTTAATAACAGATAAAAAATCTTTCATGTTTTTTATTAAAGCTTCGGCTATGCCATCAGCAGTCTCACCTTTTTTGATTTTCTCAACCTCTGTTTTTATAAAATCTACTCCGTCTAAAACCAAATCTGAAAGTATCGAGTAGTCCATAATTTTGGGCCTTTTTTCCCTAAGAAAGTAAAATAA